>JALZEZ010000408.1 GCA_030861775.1 Actinomycetota bacterium | reverse complement strand
GTGGAGCTGCTGGGCCGGCCGCGCGGCGACTACCCGGACCAGATCATGCGGGCGGTCGAGTACATCCGCGCGAACTTCGCGAAGGGCCCGCTCCCGCTCGACGCCGTGGCCCACGAGGCGCACATGAGCCGCTACCACTTCTCGCGCACGTTCAAGCGGATCACCGGGGTCCGCTTCAGCGAGTACGTGACGAGCCTGCGACTGGCGCAGGCCTGCGCGCTGCTGTCGGAGGGCGACCAGACGATCACCGCGATCGCGCTGGCGGTCGGCTACCAGGACCTGCGCCCGTTCGAGCGGACCTTCAAGAAGGAGCTGGGCTACACGCCGTCGCAGTACCGCAGGCGCGTCCGTGACGGACTGGAGGTCCCGCCCGTGGCCGGCCTCGGTCCCGAGGCCGCGCGCGACGATCCGGGCGAGCCGTATCCGTAACGCCTGACCCGGGCGAGACGTCCACGAGGTGAGCCCGGTGTGACCATTCGCGGTCGGGGTCCGGGGGGCAGCGCTGGCGCTGGGCCTGATCGCGGCATGCGCGTCCGACCGGCCTCGTGTCCACATGCCGTGCTCGTCGAACCAGTGCGAGCCGAGGCTCGAGACCCAGGTGGGCGAGCGCTCGGGCGGGGCCGTGCCGCAGCGGTTCGGCAGCGCAGCCGCCGGCGAGGGTCGCGTGAGCTCACGATCGAGCCGCTCGAGACCGCGAGCTGACCCCTTGTGTTAAGGCATCGCGCGCTTAACACAAGCGGCCTTGCGTGGGGTCGATCAACCGGTTAGCTTCCGTTGACCGCTCACGGGCGGTGGGAGGACTCGCAACCGACTCGAGAGGAGTCGCCATGGCCGGCGCCTGGACGCGCAGAGACTTCGTACAGCGAGGTGCGCTCGTGGCTGGGGCGGCAGGCGCCGCGTCGGTTGCCGGGCTCGGGACGCTCGAGCGCGCGCTCGCGGCGGCGGGCGGGGGGCTGACGGTCGCGCGTCAGCAGACCTTCACCGCCCTCGTCGAGGCGGTGGGGCTCGTCGAGAGCACCGGCGTCCACCCCGGGAAGGCCGGACGGGCCACGGCCGACTTCGAGCGCTACTACGCCGAGCTCAGCCCCCTGGGCCGGCAGTCCATCGGCGTCCTGCTCGATGCGATCGAGTCGGGCCCCGGCGGCGACGGCTTCGGCAAGATGGACCCGCGCGCGCGGCTCAAGCTGCTCCGCCGCTGGACCGCCGGCGAGGGGCCCCGGCTCACGTCCGACGGCCTGTCCTGGTCCGCCGTCGCGTCCTCGGCCGTGAACCTCGCGGCCACTCCATTCCATCCGCACGGCGCGTGGGACCCGCCCGTCGCGGTGGCCGTCTGACGGCCGAGAGGAACACCTCATGAGCGGCAACATGCGCAAGTGCATCAGCCTGGGGCCGGCCGGCCAGGGCGGGGCCAACAACCAGTTCGCGTACAGCTTCGAGCCGAGCCCGGGCGACTTCCCGAACCGGCGCTTCTTCGCGGAGACCAACACGAAGTGGATCCGGCTGTGGGCGGACTGGAAGGTGCTCCAGCCGGCGAGCACCACCCCGCTGGACGGCAGCAACACGGTCCTGGCCCACCTCGACAAGGAGATCAGGAGGGCGAACGAGGACGGCCTGAAGGTGATGCTGGTCATGTACCGCGTCCCGACGTGGGTCGCCGCCGCCAACCAGTACGGCGCCCCGGACAACGTCAGCACGACCGGCCCGTGGGGGAACTGGCTGCGCTTCCTCTACGGCCGCTACAAGGGCGACGCGTTCCCGCGGATCCACATCCTCGAGGTCGTCAACGAGCCGAACTACCAGTTCCTGCAGCGCACGGACACCGTCGCCAAGGTCATCTCGATGTTCCGGACCGCGACGAGCATCAGCCAGGAGCACACCCACAAGCTGTTCCTGGGCGGGCCGGCGCTCGCCGACGCGCCCGCGGGCACGCTCGGCGCCACCCACTGGCCGACCTTCATGGACCAGATGGCCGCGACCGGGTTCCGCGCCCACTCGAAGTTCATCTGGACCCACCACAACTACGGCGACGTCGAGGACAACTCGGGCTCGACCGTGGGCGCGCGCGACCGGGTCGGCTGGTGGACGGGCTACGACGAGGGCGAGGGCCCGATCGTGTTCGGCAGCGAGGGCGGCGGCCGGATGGCGCGGCTGGGCGGCAACGAGATCACGCAGCGCGACCGGGTCGTCTCGAAGTACAACAACCTCAAGGGCCAGCGGCAGATCGGGATGCAGTCGAACTACCTGATGATGGACCCCGCGGCCAACGACTACTCCGGGCTGAGGAGACCCTACGAGACGGGTGGCGCTCCGCGCGCGGTGTACAGCCCGTGGGGCGGCCTCGACCGCGGCTGGGACGACCTGAGCTACTTCCAGCACCGCGCGACGCTCAGCGGCTGGACGATGTGGGACCCGACGATCCTCTCGAGGCACCGCGGGCACCTCGAGGTCTTCGCGATCGGGCTGGATCGCCAGATATACAACAACTGGACGCTCGGGAACGGCTGGTCCGGATGGGGCCACCAGGGCGGCCAGGTCAACTCCGCCCCGGGCGCGATCGCGATCAACGACACCTCGATGAACGTGTTCGTGGCGGGCGGCGACAACCAGCTCTGGGGCAAGTTCTGGGACATCAACGGCGGCTGGTCCGCGTGGTTTCCGCTCGGCGGCGCCATCGCCGGCGACCCGGCCGTCGGCTCCTGGAACGGCGACCACCTCGAGGTCTTCGTGCGCTGGGGCGACGGGACGCTCTGGCACCGCTGGTGGACGCGGAGCGGCGGCTGGTCCACCTGGTTCCAGCTCCGGAACGAGACGGTGAACGACGCGCCCTCGGCGGTGAGCTGGGCCAGCGGCCGCATGGACGTCGTCTGGCGCAACGGCAGCAACATCCGCCACATGTGGCACGACAACGGCTGGCGCGGCCCCGGCACGCTCGGGGCGCCCGGCGGGGAGGCCAGAGGCGCGCCCGAGATCGTCTCGTGGAACCCGGGGCGCCTGGACGTGATCTGCCGGGGCGGCGACTGGCGGCTGTGGCGCAAGGTGTTCGACCGCGGGAACTGGACCGACTGGGAGCCGATCCTCGGGACGGAGGACTTCCAGTTCAGCCCGGGGGCCGTATCTCCGTATCCGGGTCAGATCGACCTGATCATCCAGCGCAACGAGCACATCAACCACCTGTCGCTGTAGACCCCGCCGCCAGCTCGTCGAGCTTCGACGGGCCGTCGGCTGAGAGCGCCTCGACCTCGGGGGCGATCCGCCGCGCGAGGCCGGTGAGGGTGCGCCCCGGGGAGAGCTCGACGAAGGCGCTCGCCCCGGCGCGCGCCATGGCGGTCACGCTCTCGCTCCAGCGGACCTGCGCGGTGACCTGCCGGATCAGCCCCTGGCGCACGTCCTCCGCGGAGACGGCCGGCGCGGCGCTGGCGTTCGCGTAGAGCGGCACGCGCGGGT
>JALZEZ010000147.1 GCA_030861775.1 Actinomycetota bacterium | reverse complement strand
GCATCGGAGGGCACCGGCGGGCGGCGCGCCCGCAGCGCCGCGGCCGCCGCCACCACCGCCAGGAACGTCACGGCGTTCACCAGCAGCGCCAGGCGGATCCCGCCGCCCGCGGCCAGTACGCTGCCGAGCAGGGGGCCGAGCAGCCAGCCCAGGTAGCGCGCGGTCTCCACGTGCCCGTTCGCGACCTGCACCTCCTCGGGCCCGGCCACGACGGGTACGAGCGCGAACTCCGCCGGCTGCGCGATAGCGAACCCGATCCCGACCAGCAGGACGAGCGCGATGATCGCCCCCGGCGCGGTCACGAACGCGAGCGCCGCCACGACCACGGCCTGCCCCAGCGACACGAGCAGCAGCAGGCGGCGCGTCTCCAGGCGGTCCACCAGCGCCCCCGCGACCGGCGCCAGCACGGCCGCCGGCCCCCACAGCGCGATCAGCAGCGCCGCCACGGCGAGCCCCGAGCCGGTCTCGTCCTCGAGGTAGAGCATCAGCGGCACGACCGCGAGCGCGTCGCCCAGCGCCGAGAGCCCCACCGACCCGACGACGAGGCGGAGGTCGCGGCGCCCGGGCTCCCCGCCGCCCATCAGGCCGGCGCCGCGACGTGCTCGCGCACGAGCCGCGCGACCTCCTCGGGCCGCTCGAGAGGCGGTGAGTGCCCGACCCCCGCCAGGACCTCCACCCGCACCCCCGGCACGGTCCGGAACGCCTCGGCGGACGCCGAGACGTCGAAGAAGGTGTCGTGCTCGCCGAACACCACCAGCGCCGGCATCCCCAGCCGCCGCACCCGCTCGTGCAGGGCGGTGGCGAACAGCCACGCCTCCTCGGCGTCCCACGACGACTTGTACGACGCGTACGTCATCGCCCGGAAGTCACGTACGAGCTGGTCGCCGAGCTCGCCGGAGATGTCGAAGCCGTCGGCGAACGCGTCGCTGTACCCGTCGCGGATGGCCGCGTCGAAGGCGAGGCGGTGGAGCAGCTCGCCGACCACCGGCACGAACCCCATCCGCGTCATCAGCCCCTGCGAGCCGTAGCTGTTGTCGGGTCCCTCGTCGAGCACCACGAGTCGCCCCACCAGCGACGGGGACCGCTCGGCCACCGCCACCGACACGGCCCCGCCGAACGAGTGGCCGACGAACAGCGCGTCGTCGACGCCGAGCGCCGCGAGCGCCTCGACCACCGCGGCGGCCTGGCGCTCGATCGAGTAGTCGCCGAGCGGCTTGGCCGACCCGCCGTGGCCGAGCAGGTCGATCCGCACGACCCGGTGGTCGCCGGCCAGCAGCGGCGCGAGCCGGTCGAACCAGTGCAACGATCCGGCGAAGCCGTGCAGCAGCACGGCGGGCGGCGCGTCCGGGTCGCCCTCCTCGAGCACGTGGAGCTCACCGGCGACGGTCGGCACGAGCCGGCCGGCGCCCGCCTCGGCGCCCCGCTCCTCGCACCATGCCAGCGACCGGTTGAGCAGCAGCAGCGAGGCCGCCGTCCCGAACGCGAGCCCCGCTCGAGTCGCTCCCATGCCCCCCATTCTCTAGTAGAACCTCCACCCATGCCGCTTCCGCCCGGCCCGCGGGTCCCCGGCCCGCTCCAGACCGCGGCATTCATGCGCCGCCCGGTCGAGTTCCTCCAGCGCTGCCAGTCGCGCTACGGCGACTGCTTCCGCGCCCGCTTCCAGGGCGTGGGGACGGTCGTGTACGTGGCCGACCCGCAGGACGCCGAGCGCGTCTTCAAGGGCTCGCCGGACGTGTTCCACGCGGGCGAGGCGAACGCCCTTCTGTTCGAGCCCGCCATCGGCCGCAGCTCCTCGATGACGCTCGACGAGCAGCCCCACCTGCGGCGGCGCAAGCTGCTGCTCCCGCCCTTCCACGGCGAGGCGCTGAAGCGCTGGGAGGGGGCCTTCGGGGACATCGCCGCGCGCGAGGTGGACCGCTGGCGGCCGGGCGAGCCCTTCGCCCTCCTGCCGGCCATGAAGCGGGTGACCATGGAGGCGATCCTGCGCGCGGTCATGGGGGTGAGCGACGCCGGGCGGCAGGCGGAGCTCACCGCCGCGATCCTGCGCCTCGACCGGCTGGCCGGGATCGTGCTCCCGCTCCCGCCGCTCCAGCGCGACCTCGGTCCCTGGAGCCCGTGGCGCCGCTTCGTGGCCGCCCGCGACGACCTCGACCGGCTCGTCTACGCCGAGATCGAGGAGCGCCGCGCGGCACCCGACCCCGCGGGCGACATCGTCTCGCTGCTGATCGAGTCGCGCTACGACGACGGCAGCGCCATGACCGACCGCGAGCTGCGCGACGAGATGTACGCGCTGCTCGCGGCGGGCTACGAGACCTCCTCGACCGCCCTGGCCTGGTGCTTCGAGCGCGTCCTGCGCACCCCGGCCGTGTACGAGCGCCTGCTCGCCGACCCCGGCGACGACGACTACCTCGACGCCGTCATCAAGGAGACCCTCCGGCTGCGCCCCCCGGCCACCGACGCCACGCGCATCCTCATGCAGCCGGTCGAGATCGGCGGCTACGTGCTGCCGGCCGGCACGCAGGTCGTGGTTCCGCTCCCGCTGCTCCACCTGCGCGAGCGGAGCTATCCCGACCCGCACGAGTTCCGCCCGGAGCGCTGGCTCGACGGCGCCTCGCCCGACGCCTACACCTTCGTCCCGTTCGGCGGCGGCGTGCGCCGCTGCCCCGGCGCCGCGTTCGCGCAGCTCGAGATCAGGGTCGTGCTGCGCACGGTGCTCGAGCGCGCCCGCCTCCGGCCCGAGTCGCCCAAGCCCGAAGCCCAGCGCATGCACCACGTGGTCAACGTGCCCTCGCGCGGCGGGCGGGTGGTGATGGCGTGAGGGTCACGCTCTACTGGTTCGAGCTGTCGAACCCCGGCCAGGCGGTCCGCCTGATGCTCGAGCGCAAGGGCATCCCCTACGAGACCAAGGACCTGGTCCCCGGGCTGCACCGGCTCCAGGTGAGGCTGGCCGGCTTCCCCGGCGCGAGGGTCCCGGCACTGAAGATCGACGGGCGGAAGGTGCAGGGCTCGCTGAGCATCTCGCGCGCGCTGGAGGAGCTGCGGCCGGACCCGCCGCTGCTCCCGACCCCCGCCGTGGAGGAGGCCGAGGCCTGGGGCGAGGCCGTCCTCCAGCCGGTCACCGGGCGCATCTTCCACTGGGCGCTGGGCCGCGACCCCGAGCTGCGCGAGTGGCTCGCGCGCGAGTCCGGCGTGCCCGCCGCCCGCGCGCTGGCGCGGATCACCGGCCCGGTCGCCCGGGCGTTCGACCGCAGCGCCACCGACGAGGCGATCCAGCGCGACCTCGCCGAGCTCCCGGGCATGCTCGACCACGTGGACGAGCTGATCGCCGCGGGCACGATCGGCACGGACGAGCCCAACGCGGCGGACTTCCAGATCGCGACGACCGTTCGCGAGATCCTCTCGCTCGGCGACCTGCGCGCGCTGGCCGAGGGCCGCCCCGCGGCGGAGCTTGCGCATCGCATCCTGCCCGAGTGGCAGGACTCGCCGGTGCGGCTGCCGGCTAGCTCCCCGGCGGCGGCCGTCCCCTGAACCCGCGCGAGAACGCGTACAGCTTGTAGAGCACGAACCCGCGGGCGCGCGGGTTGGCGCAGGTGTTGTCGAACAGCTTGGTCGCCTGCTCGTCGGTCAGCACCGAGCCGCGCCCCTGCACGCCGGGGCCGATGACCTGGTCGTTGGCGATCCTGTGCATGCGCTCGAGCACGTACTCGCGCAGCGGCTCGTCGGCCTCGTTCCAGTCGGAGCAGTTGAAGAGCTGGAGGTTGAAGCCGGGTGGGAGCTTTGGCGGCTCGTCCTCGCCGGAGTCGTCCGAGCCGCCGCAGCCCGCGGCCACGATCGCGCACGCGACCAGCACCACCGCGATGAGCCTGCGGGTCAGCGGAGGCTGGGCGGTGACAGGTACGCCCTGCACGTGTTCGCGTCCGGCGTCTCCGCGCAGAACCGGGCCCCGATCTCCTGCGCGCGCACCCGCTCCTTCGCGACCTCGATCTCGCGCTCCTCGGCCGTCGCCTTCGGCTTCGGCGGCGTGAACAGCCACGGGCAGGTCGTGGTCTCCTGCTCGAAGTTGCGGGTCTCGAACGCGGCCAGGCAAGAGAAGAGCTCTGCCTCGTTGGGCTCGTCTCCGTCGCCCATGCTCTGCTCCGGGTTCTTGCCGTCGTTGCAGCTCGGGAGCCTCGGCGGAGGGTTGTAGACGAGCCGCTGCGGGCCGTCGTTGAGGTACCAGCAGTTGCCCTGGTTGCCGGCGAACTCGTCCCACCAGAAGTCGGTCCCGTTGGGCTTCGAGGTCCCATCGGGCGCGCGACCCATCACGTTCGAGGCGTTCGCGTTGAAGAAGGACGTGTTGACCTTGTCCTGTTCGCAGCCCTTCTGCTCGTGGTTGTTCGTCTGCTCGCCGCAGATGAGCACGTCGGGGATCGCGAAGATCATCGTGCCGCGGCGGTGGTTGTCGTAGATGTTGTTGTTGCGGATCGTGTGGTGGTTGCCGCCGGCGATCCACAGCCCCGTGCCCACCGGGAACGGGAACGCGGCCTCCACGTCCGAGCCCGGCTCGTACGGGTTGAAGTTGTTCGAGTAGATGTTGTTGTGCTCGACGAGCATCGTGTCACCGGGGTGGCCGGGGTGGCCGGGCGAGGTGGCGATGTCGGTCTGGACGCCGAGCGCGTTGCCGTAGAAGTTGTTGTGGTGGATGTGGACGGCGTTGCCGTTGGTGCCCGAGTAGCCGGCGAGGTTGTGGTACGAGTCGCAGTACCGGATCTCCTGGTTGTAACGGAGCGGCGCGCCCTCGGGCCGCTGCATCCCGCTCTCGACGGCGGCGCCTGGGTAGATGCCGGAGTCGGCGTGGCCGGCGGTCTCGCAGTGCTGCTGCACGCCGTGGTCCTCGACGAACGTGAGCGTTCCGTAGAGGCCGTTGTAGAACGCCTTGAAGCGGTCGAGCAGGTAGCCGTCCGACTCGAGCACGTAGATGCCGTGCTCGTTCGCGTGGCGCGCGGTGATCATGCGGAGGACGAAGCCGTCCGCGCGGTCGGCGCGGATGCCGACGTCCTTGGCGCCCTTGGCCGGGCCCTTGTTGCCCTGCTTCGGGTCGCCGGCCTCGATCACGACGTCGTCGGCGCTGACCCCGGAGCCCTCGATCTGGAGGTTGCAGCGCACGCACGGCCCCAGGTCGGGGATGCCGTGGCGGTCGAAGCGCGGCGGGTCGGGGGCCGGCGCCGATCCCTTCTCGCGGCCCATCACCGCGATCAGGTTCTGGTCGTTCGGGCAGTTGAGGTGGTACTCGTACGAGAGCGCGCCCGGGTCGCCGAACTCGTTGTTGCGCTCGTACTTGTCACAGGCCGGGTCGTGGGTCTTCTGCGCCCGGGAGTGGGGCTCGGTGTAGATGCCGGGCATGACCACCACGCGGTCGTTGTTGCCGGAGGCGTGCACGGCCGGCTGGATGTGCTTGAACCGGCAGCGCTTGAAGAGCCGCTCGTTGATCGCGACCAGGCGCTGAGCCCGCTTCGCGCTGAGGGACAGCTTCTCGGTGGGGCGGTAGTGGTAGCCGTTCTTGCGGGCCCGCCTGACCGACTGCTTCAGCAGCGTCAGCGAGTTCTTCTGGCAGACCACGCGCGTGTCTCCGGGGAGCCGGTCCTTGAGCGCGGTCGACAGCGGGCGGGCCTTCGGGACCTTGCCCCCCGTGGCGGGCTGGATCGAGGTGTCCGCGGCCGGGTCCGGCCAGTACGACGGCCGCTCGATGTGCGCGAGCGCGAGCGCCGGCAGCGCAAGCGCGACGAGCGCGGTGGCCGCGAGGCCGAGCAGCGTCCTGGAGCCCCTCATCCGTCCGCAGTATGCCCAACCGGCGCCCGTTCCGACGCCGGTGGGCGCGCCAGGTGCTCGTCGAGCTGCTTCAGGCTCAGCCGCAGCATCTTGTCGAACTCCTTGTGCAGCAGCGGCCGGATCGGCCTGAGCGCCGGGTACGGGTCGTAGTAATAGCGCCAGCGGAGCTGGGTCCCGCCGTCCGGCAGCGGCTCGAGCTCGAGGTCCTCCATCAGCTCGCGCCCGAGCGGGAGCGTGCAGGCGTCGATCGAGGCCATCCAGTGGCGGCCGGGCTCCGCGAGGAACGTGCGCACGCGCTGGCTCATGAACTTGAACGTCTCCTCGACCACCTGCTCGCCGCGCTCGTTCGGCCCGGCCACCCAGCGCGCGCGGACGAAGTCCGGCAGCCACTCGCGGGCGTCGCGGAGGTTGACGACGCCGTCGAAGATCGCCTCGGGCGAGGCGCTCAGCCGCTCGCGGATGTCGATCACGTGCGGCGCGCGCTCGCCGAAGCTCGCGTCGCTCGGGCGGAGCTTGAACGGGAGCGGCCAGCGGCGGCCGGGCGTGCCGGCGATCCGCGGCGCGCGGCCGTTCCGCTCGGCGGGCGGCTGGGTGCGGCGGGCGGCGCTCACGCCGAGCTGCTCGCGCCAGTAGTCCGACAGGAAGACCCCATCGGGGTCCATCTTCTCACGCAGCTCGAGGAAGTCCGGGAGACGCGGGTGGGCGGCGCGGGCGTGCGCGGCGGCGCGGGCCGGGTCCGGGAAGCGGTGCTTGCCCCAGTGCATCCGGAAGCCGAGGTCGCCCAGCAGGCTCCAGAACTGCGGGAAGTAGCACTCGCGCGGGTCGCCCTTCGAGCGCTCGTGCCAGCAGACGTTCAGGCGGGTGGACGCGCGGCCGTACCCCGGCGACATCCAGAACCGGCTCGGCGGGGCGCCGTAGATCTCGAGCGTGTAGGCGCCCGTGGCCGCGGCCCCGCCGGTGCGGTAGTGCTCGCGCAGGCGGGCGATCGCGTCCTCGGTGGCCTCGGCGGGGATCCACAGCTCGCACCAGGTGCTGTCGAAGAAGCGCTCGTCGAGCTCGTCGTCCTGGGGGAGCACGCGCCACCAGGCGTCGCGGAACGACTGCTCCTCGCCGTCCGGGAGGAATGCGTTGTAGAGGGCGGTGAGGCCGCGGTTCCAGCGCCCGGCGCGGCAGGCGCTGCCGATCGCGGTGCCCGCCACGGCCTGCGCGGGGGTCATCGAGCCCGCGATCTCGGGGAGGAGGCGGTAGGGGCGCGGCTCGTCGCTCGGCGGCCCGGGGACCGCGCGCGCCGTCCACACGGCCAGCTTGTCCACGCCGCGCTGCGGCCACCAGTACGCGCGGGCGTACTCGTTGCCGGCCAGGAGCGCCTCGGCCTCGTCCAGCTCCGCCGCGCTCACGACCCGCTCCTCGCCCTCCACGTCGAAGCGCTCGACGCACTGGAGCGTGATCTCGGTGACCACTCCGAGCAGGCCCATCGACACGCCGGCCGCGTCGAAGCGGTCGTCGCCCGGCGCGAGGTCGTGGACCTCGCCGGTGCCGTCGACCAGGCGGAGGCCGACGACCTGCTCGGTCAGCGCGTGCGTGCGGCTGCCGCCGGCCGAGCCGGTCATCAGGAACCCGGCGACGGTCTGGTGGGTGACCCCAGCGGTGACCGGCAGGGCCCAGCCGCGCTTCTCCAGCGCCCAGCACAGGCCGGACTCGACGGGGCTGCCGTCGCGCGGGTTGCCCCCGAGCCGGCGGCCGGCGCCGGCCGTCACGCGCATGCGGACGTCGTCGTACCTGATCCCGTCGAAGCGGTCGAGCGCCACGTGCAGCCCGTCGCGCGCGAGGATCGCCGGGTCGACCGAGTGCCCGGTGCCGATCACGCGCAGCGGCAGCTCGCGGCGCCGCGCCCACTCGATCAGCTCGCGGACCTCGTCCTCGCTCGACGGGTGGTGGAGGCCGTCGCGGTCGGGGAGGAGCACTAGCCG
>JALZEZ010000407.1 GCA_030861775.1 Actinomycetota bacterium | reverse complement strand
GAAGAGGATCGCACAGTCGGCCGCCCGGGGCGAGGGATGGTGCTGCTCGTCGACGACGACGAAGACATGCTGGCGGCGCTGCGCGCGGCGCTCGAGGACGAGGGCGGCGAGCAGGTCGAGGGCGTGGAGGTCACCGACCTGGCCGACCTGCGCGCGGAGCAGGTCGTGGTCGCGGCGGGCGCCTGGAGCGGCGCCTTCACGGGGCCCGGCCCCCTGAAGATCCGGCCGGTCAAGGGGCAGATCCTGCGGCTGCGCGACTCCGAGCCGCCGCTCGCCTCGCGCATCGTGCGCACCCCGCGCTGCTACGTGGTGCCGCGCGCGACCGGCGAGATCGTCGTGGGCGCGACCGTGGAGGAGCGCGGGTTCGACGACGCGGTCACGGCCGGCGGCGTCCATCGCCTGCTCGAGGCCGCCTGGGAGGCGCTGCCGGACGTGGAGGAGCGGGCGCTGGTGGAGACCGCCGTGGGCTTCCGCCCCGGCACCCCCGACAACGCGCCCGTCGTGGGCCGCGACGCCGACGGCGTGATCTGGGCCACCGGCCACCACCGCAACGGCGTCCTGCTCGCCCCGATCACCGCCACGGCGGTGGCCGGCTGGCTCGCCGGCGAGAAAAAGGGGTCTGACCCCTTTTTTACGTTCTCGAAACACTTCGTTCCCGTCGCCGGGAGCCGGGCGTGAACCTGAGCCTCAACGGCGAGCGCCGCGAGCTGCCCGAGGGCGCCACCGTGGCCGACGCCGTGCGCGCCAGCGGCATGCCGGCGCTCGCCCGGGGGATCGCGGTGGCGGTGGACGGCGAGGTGGTGCCGGGCAGCACCTGGGAGGAGACGCCGCTGGCGGAGGGCCAGCGGATCGAGGTGGTCCAGGCGGTGCAGGGCGGATGAGCCTCACGATCGCCGGCCGCGAGTTCGCCACCCGCCTGATCATGGGCACGGGCGGCTTCCGCAGCCTGGAGACGATGGCCGAGGCGATCGCCGTCTCCGGCGCCGAGCTGGCCACGCTCGCGCTGCGGCGGGTCGAGCCCGGCGCGCGCGGGTCGATCGTCGACGTGCTGGAGGACGCCGGCTGCTCGCTCCTGCCGAACACCGCCGGCTGCTACACGGCCCACGACGCGGTGACCACCGCGCAGCTCGCCCGCGAGGCGTTCGAGACCGACTGGGTCAAGCTCGAGGTGATCGGCGACGAGCGCACGCTCCTCCCGGACCCGACCGAGCTGCTCGAGGCGGCCGCGACCCTCGTGGCCGACGGCTTCACGGTGCTCCCCTACACGAACGACGACCCGATCCTCGCCCGCCGCCTCGAGGACGCCGGCTGCGCGGCCGTGATGCCGCTCGGCTCGCCGATCGGGAGCGGCATGGGCATCCGCAACCCGTACAACCTGCGGCTGATCGTGGAGCAGGCGCGCGTACCCGTGATCCTCGACGCCGGCATCGGCACCGCCTCCGACGCCGCCCTGGCCATGGAGGCCGGCTGCGACGGCGTGCTGCTCGCCAGCGCGGTGGCCCGCGCCGAGGACCCCGTGCGGATGGCGCGCGCGATGCGGCTGGCCGTGGAGAGCGGCCGCCTCGCGTTCGAGTCCGGCCGGATCCCGCGCCGCCTCTACGCGGAGGCCTCGACCCCCGCCGAGGGGATACCGGAGCTCACGTGAGCGAGTCGCTCGTGGAGGGGCTGGCGATGCGCTGGCGCGCGGCCTGGGCGGACGGCACGCGCAACGCGTTCGCCGCCTGCTGCTCGGCCGGCGTGCAGTACGAGGACCCGGTGGCCCGCGAGCCGCTCGAGGGCCTCGACGCGCTGGCCGCCCACGCGATGAGCCTCCGCGAGGCGCTCCCCGACCTGCGCATCGAGTCGCCCGGCCAGGCCGTCACCGAGGGCTCGTTCGCGTGCGTGCCGTGGCGGCTGCTCGGCACCCACAAGGGATCGATCGGGCCGGTCCCCGCCAGCAACCGCTTCCTCGTCGTGCAGGGCGTCCACTACCTGGAGGTGGTGGACGGGCGCGTGCGCCGCGCGCGCGGCTTCTTCGACCTCTACGACGCGGCGATCCAGCTCGGGCTGCTGCCCTCGCGCGGGAGCATCGCGGAGTCCGCGCTGATGCTGGTGCGTGGGTTCGGGCTCCGCGCCCGGGCCTAGCCCACCAGCAGCTCGAGCAGCGCCTTCTGCGCGTGCAGCCGGTTCTCGGCCTGGTCCCACACCGCCGAGCGCTCGCCGTAGAGCACGCCCGCGCTGATCTCCTCGCCGGGGTGCGCGGGCAGGCAGTGGAGCGCGACGGCGTCCGGGCGGGCGCGGTCCATCAGGGCCTCGTCCAGCCGGTAGGGCTCGAGCAGCCCGCGCCTGCGGTCGCTGTCCTCGTCGCCCATGCTCACCCACACATCGGCATAGAGCGCGTGCGCGCCGTCGGCGGCCACCGCCGGGTCGTCGGTCACCGTGGCGCCCGAGCTCGCGACGACGACCGGGTCGGGGGCCAGCTCCGGCGGCGTGGCGGCCACGACCTCCACCCCCGCCAGCGCGCCGATCAGCATCAGCGAGCTGGTCATGTTGTTGCCGTCGCCCACGTACGCGAGCTTGAGCCCGCTCAGCTCGCCGAAGCGCTCGCGCAGCGTGAGCAGGTCGGCAAGCGCCTGGCACGGGTGGTGGTCGGCCGACAGCATGTTCACCACCGGCACGCTCGCGTGGCGGGCCAGCTCCTCGAGCGTCGCGTGCGGCCCGGTGCGCACGCAGATCGCCGCCACCATGCGCGACAGGACCTGCGCGAAGTCGCGCAGCGGCTCCCCGCGCGCGAGCTGCGTCTCCCCCTCGCGCAGCACCACCGAGTGCCCGCCCATCTCGTGGACGCCGACGTCGAACGAGACGCGCGTGCGGGTGGACGGCCGCTCGAAGATCAGCGCGACGCTGCGCCCGTCGAGCGCGCGCGACGCGTGCCGGTCGCGCTTGAGCTCGGCGGCCCGCTCGAGCAGTCCGGCCAGCTCGTCGCCCGTAAGCTCCTCGCCGGTGAGGAAGTGACGCGTCACCGGGGGATCGTAGTCCGGGCGCTGAGCTGGAACCTCTTCCACGGCCGCGACCACCCGCCGGACGAGTCGCTCCTCACCTGGCGCTCGCGCCTCTTCGGCCTGACCGAGCGGAACGACACGCACGTGCAGGTGAACCGCCCGCTCCGGCGCGAGTTCGCCGAGTACCTGGCGGCGCTCGACTGGGACGTGGCGCTGCTCCAGGAGACCCCGCCGCGCTGGCTGCGCCCGCTGTGCCGCGCGGCCGGCGCGAGCGGCACCTCAGCCCTCACCTCGCGCAACTCGCTCGCGTTCGCGCGCGCGGCGCTCGCGTGGCTGAACCCGGACCTGATCGCCTCGAACGAGGGCGGGTCGAACCAGGTCCTGGCCCGCCCGCCGTGGCGGATCGAGTCGGTGAGGCGGCACGTGCTCGCCCAGCGGCGGCCGGAGCGGCGCACGATGATCTGGACGCTGCTCGCC
>JALZEZ010000146.1 GCA_030861775.1 Actinomycetota bacterium | reverse complement strand
GCCCGGCGGGGTGGCGGCGGCCGGCGGGGCGCTGGTGGCGGTCGTCGGCGTCCGGGCGCGGCGCGTGGCGCTGTACGACGCGGTCGCGGGACGGAAGCTGGGGGAGGCCAGCGGCGGGGTCGGGCCGACACACGCCGTCGCGGCGGGCGGGCTCGTCTACGTGGCCGACACCGAGGGGGACGCGATCCTCGTCTACCGGCTGCGGCCGCAATTCGAGTTCCTCGACCGGGCCAACCTGCCGGGCGCGCCGTACGGGCTGGCGATCGACCGCCGCCGCGGGCGGCTGTGGGTCACGCTGACGGAGCGCAACGAGCTGATCCGCTTCGAGCTCACGCGGCACGCGCCGCGCCGGGTCGCGAGCTACCCCGCGGTGCGCCAGCCGAACAGCGTGGCGGTGGACGAGCGCAGCGGGCGGGTGTTCGTCGCCGGCCGCGGCGGTCAGGAGCTCCAGATCCTTGGTAGGTGAGGTGCGCGACAATCGGTGGATGGCCGCCAGCGGCGATCGGCGCTCGGTCCTGGTCGTGGACGACGAGCCGACGATCACGGACGTGGTGTCGCGCTACCTCGAGCGGGCCGGCTACGCCACCTTCACCGCCGCCGACGGCGAGGAGGCGCTGCGGGTGGCGGCGGCGGAGCGGCCCGACCTGGTCGTGCTCGACCTGATGCTGCCGGGCATCGACGGGCTCGAGGTGATGCGCCGGCTGCACGAGCGCGAGCGCACCTCGGTGATCCTCCTGACCGCCAAGGGCGAGGCCGCCGACCGGATCGCCGGGCTGAGGCGCGGCGCGGACGACTACGTGGTCAAGCCCTTCCTGCCCGCCGAGCTGCTGGCCCGTGTGGACGCCGTGCTGCGGCGTCTGGAGCCGGGCGAGGCGGCCGCCGCCGAGCCGGTCGCGTTCGACGGCATCGAGGTGGACCCCGCCGGCCGGCGGGTCAAGGTGCGCGGCGAGGAGGTGCAGCTCACCGTGCGCGAGTTCGAGCTCCTCCTGCACCTCGTCCGCCACCCGGGCCAGGTGTTCTCGCGCGACCAGCTCATGGACGCGGTGTGGCGGTACACCTTCTACACCGACACGTCCACCGTGACGGTCCACATGCGCCGGCTGCGGGCGAAGGTCGAGGAGGACCCCGCCCGGCCACGCTGGCTCCAGACGGTGTGGGGCGTCGGCTACCGGTTCGAGCCGTGACCCGCGGCGCCGGCCTCCTCCTGCTGGTCCTCGGCGCCGGGGCGTCGGGCGCGGTGGCGGGGGCCTCGGACGGCTGGTCGCACGCGCTGCCGACGGTGGCGATCTTCAGCGCCTGCGGGGCGCCCGCCCTGGTCCTGTCGCACGTTCTCGCGGCGAACCGGCGCCGGCTCGGGTCGCTCTCGGGCCAGTTCGCGGTGGGCATCGTCCTGGCCGTGGCGCTGGTGCTGGCGGGCGTGGGGGTGGCGGTGCTGCTGATGTTCGTCAGCCCCGACCACGCGTACGTGGTGGCGGCGCTGATGGCGTTCGCCGCGGGGCTGGCCGCCTACTCGACTTCGCTCGTCGCGGGGGCGGTCAGGCGCGACATCGAGACCCTGCGCGACGGTCTGCGGGCGGTGGGCGAGGGAGGCCGCGACCCCCTGCCGATCCAGACCGGCGCCCGCGACGAGGTGGCCGAGCTGGCGGAGGCCGCGAACCGCATGATCGAGCAGCTCCGGGAGCGGGAGTCGGAGCGCGACGCCGCCGACCAGGCGCGCCGCGACCTGATCGCCGCGGTCTCCCACGACCTGCGCACGCCGCTGACCTCGCTCCAGCTCGTGGCGCAGGCGATCGAGGACGGCGTGATCGACTCGAACGGCGACTCGCGGCGCTACCTCGACCAGATGTCGCAGCACGTCGAGCTGCTCGGCCGGCTCGTCGACGACCTGTTCGAGCTGACCCGGCTCGAGGCCGGCGACATCAACTGGTCGATGCAGCACGTGCAGCTCGCGGACCTGGTCCAGGAGGCGGTGGAGGCGATGCGGGCCCAAGCGTCGGCCAAGCGGATCGCGGTCGAGACGGAGATCCCGCCGGGGCTCGAGCCGGTCAGGGCCAACCCCGAGAAGGTCCAGCGCGTGCTGTTCAACCTCATCCAGAACGCCATCCGCCACACCCCCGCGGACGGCAGCGTGACGGTCGCGGCCGCCACCGAGGGGCCGAGCCTCGTCGTCGAGGTGGCCGACACGGGCGAGGGCATCGACCCCACCGAGCGCGGCCGCGTGTTCGAGCCGTTCTACCGCGGCGGCGGCGAGTCGGCCCGCACCCGGCGCGACTCCTCGGGGCTGGGGCTGGCGATCTGCCGCGCGATCGTCGAGGTCCATGGCGGCGAGATCTGGCTCGAGGACTCCCCGTCCGGGACGAGCGTCCGGTTCAGCCTTCCGCGCGTGGCGTAGGCTGCGGGCGATGTCGAGCGCCGACGTGGTCGAGCGGCACCGGGCGGCCGGCCGCTTCTTCGAGGCGGGAGGCCTGACCAGCTTCGTGCGCGAGGCCGGGGAGGGGGAGCCGGTCGTATGCGTCCACGGCGTGCCGACCTCGTGCTTCCTGTACCGCAAGGTGATCGCCGAGCTGGCCGAGCGCGGCCTCAGGGGTGTCGCCTTCGACCTGCCCGGGCTCGGCCTCGCCGATCGCCCGGCGGAGCACGACTACACGTGGACCGGGCTCGGGCGCTTCTGCGCGGCCGCCGTCGACGCGCTCGGCCTCGACCGCTTCCACCTGGTCGTGCACGACATCGGCGGCCCGGTCGGCTTCGAGCTGGCGGCCGCGATGCCGGAGCGCGTGCGCTCGCTGACGCTTCTGAACACGCTCGTCGCCGTGGACGGGTTCAAACGGCCGTGGTCGATGGAGCCGTTCGCGCGCCGCGGCGTTGGCGAGGTCTGGCTGGCCACGCTCAACAAGCCCGCCTTCCGCCGCCTCATGTACGTCCAGGGGATCGCGGACCGCGACGCCACCCCGCCCGAGGAGCTCGACGCGTACCTCGACCTGCTCAAGCGCGAGGACCGCGGGCGCGCGTTCCTGAAGGTGATGCGGGGGTTCGAGCGGACGGCGGAGAAGCAGCGCCTCTACGAGGGCGTTCTGAGCGCGGGGTCGTATCCGGTGCAGATCGTGTGGGGAGCGGACGACCCCGCCCTCTCGCTCGACACGCAGGCCGAGCACGCCCGCCGGGTCGCCGGCCTCGACGAGGTCCACTCGCTGCCCGCCAAGCACTTCCTCCAGGAGGACCAGGCGCCGGCGGTGGCGGAGCGGGTCGCGGAGCTGGCCGCGCGGGCCCGGCCCTAGGCCGGCCGAGCCGGATCGCGGGCGCCGCCGCGGATTCGCACCACGCCAGGCCCCCAGTCCGTGACCCGCTCCGCCGGGACGAACAGCGTTCGCTCCACCGCGGCCCGGGTCAGCCTGCGGAGGAGCCAGGGACCCTGGGCGCGCCCCTCCGCGTACCCCCACCGGTGCGCGAGGCGAGCGCGCCAGCCGTCGGCCACGGCCAGGCCCACGACCTCCCAGCCCGCGCGGCTCACGCGCACGTCGCGCACCCGGCCCACGTGCGCGCCGCGCTCGTCCACCACGCGCGAGGCGAGCAGCTCAGTCGCGCGCATCGCCCGCTCCCGGCAGCCGCTCGATCAGGTTGTGCGCGAGCCAGCGCTCGAGCCCGGCCACGTGCTCGAGGTCGCGCAGCGGGACCTCGAGGCGGACCAGCGGCTCGAGCTCGTCGACGTGCTCGATCTCGACGCGGGTCGGCCCCTCGGGGTGGGAACGGGGGCGCAGTCGCGCGGCCGCGCCCGCCATCCATCGCCCGACCCGGCCGCCGAGCAGCGGGCCGAGCGCCTCGGCGCCGGTGAGGATCGCCGTGACGCGCGGCGGGGCGCCGTCCGGCGGCACGGTCAGCTCGAGGTCGTCCACCCGCCCGAAGGGCCGCTCCTCGCGGTCGACGAGCTGCTTGTCGAGCAGCGCCATCCGGAGGCTGACGTGCTCGCTCATCCGGCACCGCCCCGGGTCAGGACCAGCAGGGGGAACGCGGCCAGCGACACCAGCACGGTGAGCGCGAGGACGGTCGTGCCGATCGCGTTCGACAGCCGGCCGTTCGCGAGGTCGCCCATCACCTCCCGGTCGTTGGCCACGAGCAGCACGGGGAGGAACAGGAACGGCAGCAGGGACGCGCTGAAGACCACCGCGACGATGGTGACGGTGATGGGGTTGATCGTCGTCAGCGCCAGCGCCGTCGCGAACAGGAGCAGGCCGAGCATCACGGTCGTGAAGCGGGCGGCGCGCGCGGGCGGCTGGAGCTTCCCGTAGGACCAGCCGAAGTACTGGGCCACGTCGTACCCGGTCGCGAACAGCGTCTCCAGCGCCGCGCCGAAGGTCGCCGCGAAGATGCCCAGGATCGCCACGGCAAGCCCGATCTTGCCCAGCGCGACCGCCACCGGCAGCGCGGTCTGGGAGATGTGCTCGACATGCACGCCCTGCTCGAAGAAGACCAGGAACGCGGCGGCCTGGATCGCGATCGCAAGCAGGCCGCCGAGCGGGAACCCGACGAGGACGTTCACGCGGACCTCGATCAGGTCCTTGGGCCGCCAGCCGTGCTCGACGGCGCCGGACGAGAAGAAGAACATCTCGTACGGCGTCATCTGGGCGCCGATGAGCGTCACCACGAAGAACGCGTACGTGGCCCACGTCTCGCCGGCCACGGGCTCCGGCGTGGTGGCCGACGTCCACAGCTCCGACCAGTCCGGGTCGAGCTGCCAGACGGCGACGACGAAGACGAGCATCGCCAGCCCGAGGACCCCGTAGAGCCGCTCCATCATCTCGAAGGGGACCGTCCAGAACACGATCAGCACGAGGAGGGCGGCGACCGGCACCCAGAGGAGGTAGTGGATGCTGGTGGCGAGCTGGAGGGCCAGCGCCACGCCGCTCAGCTCGGCCATCACGAGGAGGGCCGTGACGGCGAGCGATCCGAGCAGCCCGAGGGCGCCGAACTTCGGGCCGAGCCGCGATCGCGCGAGCGCGAGCGCGGGGCGCTTCGTCTTGACGGCGATGCGGCCGGCCATCTCGGCGAAGCACATGATCCCGACCACCGAGAAGAGGGTGACCCAGCCCAGCCGCAGCCCGAAGCGCGCCCCCACCTGCGCGTCGGCGACGAGGTCGCCGATGTCGATGAAGCCGCCGATCGCCGACAGCGTGCCGAGCGTGAACGCGAACAGCCTGCTCACGGCTTGGCCGCCTTGTCGAGCTCGGCCAGCCGATCGGCGAGCCCCGGGAGTGGCTCGGCCAGCCGCGTCAACTCGTCCCAGTCCTCCTGGGCGGTCGCGATGCGCAGGCGGGCGAGCGCGCCGGTCGTCTCCGTGGCGAGCGCGCTGACGCGCGTGCGCAGGTCCTCGGTGCCCTCCGGCGGGTCGTAGCCCTCGAACGTCGAGGCGGCCTTGCGCGCGTCCTCCTCGGCCTCCCTGAGGCCGACGGTCGCGGCCTCGCGGGTCGTCTCGCCGTCCTCCGCGCTGCGCACCCAGATGCGCGCCGTCTGGACCTGGGAGCGGAGCGCCTCGACCGTCTCCACCGCGCGGTCGTGATACGTCTCGGGCGAGCGCGGCGGCGCCTGGACGTACCAGACCGACGCCGCCGCGAGGATCGCCGCGAGCACGTAGATCGCGCGCGTGAGGGGGCGGCGGGGAGCGGTCCGGGCGCCGGTCACAGCCGAGGGTCTACCCGGATCTCCGCTCCCCATCTTCGCCGCACGTCGCCGGCGCGGCGCCTAGCAGGCGTTCGCCGCGCTCGTGCTGTGGTACGGCCCGCTGAAGTGCTGCGCGAAGCGGTCGTAGATCGCGCCGCTCCCCTGCCCGACGCGGGCCAGGACCTCGTCGTTCTCCTCGCGCGCCGGGTCGCTGATGTTGTGCGAGCCGGTGAAGACCACCTGCTTGTACGCGCCGAGGTAGTCGGCACTGATCAGCAGGGCCTTGTCGTGGATGCCCTGGAAGCTCTTGACGGGCACCGGCCTCACGGAGTCGCACAGGATGTCCTCGACGGCGTCGCCGAGCGAGGGCGAGCCGTCCGACTTGCGATCGACCAGCACGTACACGCTGCACTGCGGCGAGCTCGAGGGCCAGCTCGGCCAGCGGATCCGCTCGAGCTTCCTGGCGATGTCCTGGCCGCGCTCGCCCTGGAACAGCATCTGCATCACCGCGACGGTGCACCCCGGGCCGGGCCGGACGTCGTTGAGCCGTTCCAGGAGCTGATCGCGGCCGGTCGTCGTCTCCGGCGACGCGAACACGGACACGTTGGCGCTCGGACCGTGCACGTAGCCGTTGCCGTTCGGGTTGTCGTAGAAGTCGTTGCTGCTCCACGACTCGCTCGCGGCCACGTCGAATATCTCGTTCACCAGCCCGTTGTAGAGGTCCGCGTCGCCGTAGACCGTCGCGGCGTCGTTGTAGGCCTCCCAGCCCGAGCTGGCCGTGATGTTCGCGGAGCCCATCCACACGATGCTCGAGTGGTAGCCCTGGCTCGCGCCGGTCCGCTTCCAGCCGGCCTCGATCAGCACGTACTTCGCGTGCTGGCGGCTGGTCGCCCTGTTGCCCAGGCACGCGCCCATGTCGCTGGTGTCGTCGGGGCTGTTGTTCGGGCCGCAGATCACGAAGCGCCCGCCGTTGGCCTGGACGTCCCGCTTGAGCTCCCAGGCCAGGCTGCCGGACGACCCCATCTTCGTCCCGTCCATGACCACCGTCACATCGCCGGCGCCCAGGTCCTGGCCGGGCGTCTCGCCGACGATCGCGTCCTTGATGCCCCTTCCGGTGATCGAGTGGAGGGCTACGCGCACGTCCGAGTGCGGATGCGCGTCCGTGATCAGGTTGCGCAGGTGGTCGGTGATCGTCGTGTCCGACGTGCCGGGCTCCGGGTCGTTGAAGGTCATCTGGACGAAGGTGCCGTTGGCGCGGGCCTCCTCGACCGGCGCCCCCGACGCGTTCGCCACCCCGGGTGCCAGGGTCAACACCCCCACGGACAGGCACAGGGTCGCGAGCAGGCCGAAGCGACGTGTCGACATCGGGCACCTCCAAGTGAGCGACGGGCGGGCCGCCGCAATCGAGTCCCCGACCGCCCGACCGCCCGCGCGGTCGCCGAGCCGTGGGCGCGGCACACCCGAGAGCGGGCCGGTCGGGCCTGGCAATTGGACGATTTTTCTCGTCCACTCGAGTGCTACCCGGCGGACTCGCCGGTATTCGCCCGGATGTCAGCGTGCGGTCAGACCGCGCGGAAGTCGTAGCGCGCGGCGATCCTGCCGATCTCCTCGGGCGTCGGCGGCGTGCCGGACGCGGAGGCCGCCGCCAGGTCGCGCATGTAGCTCTCCCACCCGCCGGGGGAGTTGAAGTTCAGGAACGTGGCGGGGGCGTCGCCGCGATTGGAGAAGTGTGGACGGTGCCCGGCGGCACGCACACGAAGGTCCCAGGGCCGGCCGTGACCTCGTCGTCGCCGAGCCGCATCGTCAGCTCGCCCTCGAGCACGTAGAACATGTCGTGGAGCTCGTCGTGCACGTGCGGCGGAGGCCCCGGGAAGCCCGGCGCGACCGTGCTCTCGGACAGGAAGAACTTGCCGGCGGTCTCGTCGCTGGTCGCCTTGATGACGATCCTGTTCGGCCCCATCTCGTGGACCTCGCCCTCGCCGGGGCCGTGGTGCACCGCGCTCATCGGCCGCCAGCTTACGAGGCGGGCGGCATACCATCCGGTCGGTTTCGAGAGGAGATCGAGTCGTGCTGACCAGAGCTCGCCGCGTCGCCGCACCCGTCCTCGTGCTGGCCGCGCTGGCCACCGCCC
>JALZEZ010000406.1 GCA_030861775.1 Actinomycetota bacterium | reverse complement strand
GTCCTGACCCCCGTACTCGACGTGCTCGTCGAGCGCCGTCAGGCAGGCCTCCTTCGCCTCCCGCAGCGGCACGCGGTCCTGCGGCCGCTTGGGCCCCGCCAGCGACGGCTCGACCTCGCCGAGGTCGAGCTCCAGCGTGTCCGAGTAGGTCGGGTCCTCGTAGTCCTCGCCGTGGAACATGCCCTGCTCGCGCATGTAGGCCTCGACCAGCTCGGTGTCGCGGCCGGTGAACTCCAGGTAGCGGAGCGTCTGGTGGTCCACCGGGAAGATCCCGCAGGTGGCGCCGTACTCGGGCGCCATGTTGCCGATCGTGGCCCGGTCGGCCAGCGGCAGCTCGCGCAGCCCGGGCCCGAAGAACTCCACGAACTTGCCGACCACCCCGCGCGCGCGCAGCATCTGGGTCACGGTGAGGACCAAGTCGGTGGCGGTCGAGCCCTCCGGCAGCGCGCCGGTCAGCCGGAAGCCGACCACCTGCGGGAGCAGCATCGAGACCGGCTGGCCGAGCATCGCGGCCTCGGCCTCGATCCCGCCCACGCCCCAGCCCAGCACGCCCAGCCCGTTGACCATCGTGGTGTGCGAGTCGGTGCCGACCAGGGTGTCCGGGAACGCCTGGCCGTCGCGCGAGATCACCACGCGCGCGAGGTACTCGAGGTTCACCTGGTGGCAGATGCCGGTGTTGGGCGGGACGACCGCGAAGTTGTCGAAGGCGGTCTGCCCCCAGCGCAGGAACGCGTAGCGCTCGCGGTTGCGCTCGAACTCGAGCTCGGCGTTGCGGCGGAAGGCGAAGCGGGTGGCGAACTCGTCGACCTGGATCGAGTGGTCGATCACCAGCTCGGCGGGCACGAGCGGGTTGATCTTCGAGGGGTCGTCGGAGGCGTCGCGCATCGCGGCCAGGTCGACGATCGCCGGCACGCCCGTGAAGTCCTGCATCAGCACGCGCGCGGGCGTGTAGGCGATCTCGCGGCTGGGCTCGGCCTTCGCGTCCCAGGTGGCGATGGCCTCCACCGAGTCGTCGTGCCCGTTGCGCAGCGCGTTCTCGAGCAGGACCTTCAGCGAGTACGGCAGGCGCGCGACGTCGTACTTCGACTGGAGCTCGTCCAGCCGGAAGATCTCGTGGCTATCGATAGCTGATGCCACCGAAGAAGTGCGTCGGCACAACCGGCCACTGACGCTTGAAGCGCGCGAGCTCCGAGGACGGGAGGACCTGCTTCCAGCGCGGGTCGCGCGGGCTCGGGTCCGCCACCGCGTGCTCCTTGACCATCGAGTCGTACTGGTCGAGCGAGTCCTCGAGCGTGTTCGAGTTCATCACCACGTCGCGGTTGAAGAACTGGGCCCACTTGCGGACGCCCGGGATCTTCGACAGGTGCGGGTGCCAGTTGTCGGCCGCCACGCCGTTCTCGGAGCTGACCCAGATCCCGTCCGGGGTGTTGACGCAGAGCGACATGTTCCCATCGGTGTGGCCCGGGGTCCAGAGGAACGCCAGCCCCCTGCCGATCTCCACGTCGCCGTCGAACAGGATCAGCCGCTCGTCGGGGATGCCGTCCATGCCGCCGTCCACGTACCAGGCCCACTGGGTCGGGTGGAGCGACTTGAACGTGTCCACCTCCTTGTGCTGGGCCAGCATCTTGGCGTTCGGGTAGAAGGCCGGCTGGGTGTCGGTGCCCAGCATCATGCGAGGGTCCTGCACGTGCAGGTGGTCGAAGGCGACGTAGTCGACGTCCGCCGGCGTCAGGCCGCACTTCGCCAGCGCCTGCTCGATGTCGTTGTAGTAGGTGGCGAATATGTTGTTCGAGAGCCACTCGCCGTAGCGCTCGAGGAGCTGCTCGTAGAACGGGGCCTCCTGGGAGCCCTCGGGGACGGTCGGCTCCCAGGCGAGCACCCTCGACTGGCCCTCGAAGTCCTCGAAGCGGACGATCACGAGCCGGTTGACGATGTTCACGAACGGGTTGAGGCCCTTGGCGGCGCCGCCGAACGCGTAGGCGGTGGGGTAGCCGGCGGCGACCAGGTCCACCGACTGGACCGACTGGACCGTGCCCTGCTCCTTGAAGCGCCCGCGGAAGACCTCTGCCGCCTCCCGGATCGCAGCCGGCCGCTCGCCGCGCGGCCACAGCTGGTTGGCCTCGTCGAACTCGTGGAAGGGACGGATCGCTAGAGCCTCGGCTACGGCCACGGTCTTAGCCTATCCACGGTGCGCGACCTGGCCTGCGCCATCCATCTGCACTCGACGTACTCCGACGGCACGGGCACCGTGCCCGAGATCGTGCGGGCCGCGCGGCGGGCGGGCGTGGACGTCGTGGTGCTCACCGACCACGACACGCTCGCCGGCCGCGTGCACGAGGGCTGGTACGACGACGTGCTGCTGCTGGTGGGGGTGGAGGTCTCGCCGCGCGGTGAGAACCACTACCTCGCGTTCGGGCTCGAGGAGCCGATCGACCACCGGGGGATGGCGCCCGCCGAGATCTGCCGGGCCGTGGCCGACGCCGGCGGCTTCGGGTTCGCCGCGCACCCGTTCTCGGGCGGGTCGGCGCTCTTCGACCGGCCCGGCATGCCGTTCCGCGACCTCGACTGCGAGGCGCTCGCCGGGGTCGAGCTGTGGAGCTTCGTGACCGACGTGGGCGAGTCGGTCGGGTCGTGGCGCGAGGCGCTGCGGTTCATCGTCGCGCCCGGGCGCGTGATGCGGCACCCGCCGGAGCGCAACCTGCGCGAGTGGGACCGGATGAACCGGGCACGCCGTGTGGTGGGGATCGGCGGCATCGACGCGCACCAGTTCGGGAAGCGCGTCCTCGGCCGCTGGGTCGTGCGGCCGATGGGCTACGCGCGCTCGTTCCGCCAGCTCCGGACGCACGTGTGGCTCGACGAGCTGCCGACGGGCGACCTCGAGCACGACCGGGCGCAGGTCTTCGCCGCGCTGCGGGACGGGCGCTGCTACATCGCCGCCGACGCCCTCGCGCCCGCGCGCGGGTTCACCTGGGACGGCTCGCGGGTCTCGCTGCCGCGGCCGGCCGAGATCCGCTTCGTGCGCGACGGGGAGGTCGTGCACACGGTCCACGCGGCCTCCGCCGAGCACGACGCCGACCGGGTCGAGGTGCGGCTCGGCGGCCGGACCTGGATCCTCTCCAACTACGCCATGCGCTGACTTGGCGCGTCGAAGCTGTGCATTCGAGCGCGCCGGCGCCAAACCGGCCTACCTCCGCCCGGGTGTGAGCGTTGAGACGCCATTGGGAAGTTCTCACGGAGGAGGCAGTAGTGCAGCTACCCCTGAGGACTCGCGCAACGATCTGGCCGATCGTCGCCCTGACCACAGCAGCGCTCGCGACACCCGCGGGCGCCGCACCGCCGGGGCACTCGGAGGGCCGGTCCAACGCCGCGCCGCAGGGCAAGGCGAAGGGGCACGGGAAGGCGAAGGGCGGGCGCTCGGCCAGCAGCGGGCGCTCGGCCAGCAGCGGGCGCTCGGCCAGCAG
>JALZEZ010000145.1 GCA_030861775.1 Actinomycetota bacterium | reverse complement strand
GCACAGCCCAGCGCGGCGGCCTCGGCGAGCGGCCGGTCCGCGGCCAGGCCGCGCAGGTAGCCGGCGCTGAAGGCGTCGCCGCAGCCGGAGGTGTCGACCACCTCGACCTCGTAGGCGGGCACGCGCTCCTCGCCGTCCTCGGAGACCACGATCGCCCCCTCCGCGCCGATCGTCGCGGCCACCACCCGCGGCCCGTGCTCGCGCAGCGCCGCGCACGCCTTCGCCACGTCCTCCTCCTCCACCAGGCCGCAGGCCTGGTCGCGGTTCACGAGCAGGTGGTCCACATGGCCCAGCACCGGCGCGACCCAGTCGCGGATGCCGGGGTTGCCGTCGGCGAGCATGTCGGCGGAGGTGACCGCGCCGGCCGCGCGCGCCCGCTCGAGCACCTTCGCGCACAGCTCCGGCCCGGCGATCTCGGGCGCGCCCGCGTGCACGTGGGTGGCGGACTCGATCGCGTCCCACGGCACGTCGTCCTCGGTCAGCGCGCCGTTGGCGCCGATCACGTGCAGCGCGGGGCGGTCGCCGTTGGGCCGGATCGGGAGCACCGAGGCCGAGGTCTGGACCTCGGACTTGCGGGCGAGCCCGCCGGCGTCCACGTTCCAGCGCTCGAGCAGCTCGACGAGCGCGTCGCCGAGCGGGTCGGTGCCCACCGCGCCCACGCTCAGCACGCTGGCGCCGAGCTTGGCCAGCACCACCGCCGTCCCGCCGGCCGAGCCGGCCGGGGCCATGCGGATCTCCTCGACCAGCGTGCCGCCCTGGCCCTCGGGAATCTCCGTGACGGGGCGCGCCAGCACGTCCAGCACGTGCGCGCCGAGGCAGACGGCCTTCATCGTTCTCGCGTCCTCCCGTATCCGAGCGCGGCCACCTGCTCCACGACCGCGCGGAGTTCGTCGTCGCCCAGCGTGCGCGGCTCGCCGACCTGCGCCGCTCGCCAGTACACCTCGCAGGCCCACTCGAGCAGCAGCGCCAGCTCGACCGCCGAGTCCATGTCGCCCGCCGCGGTCACCACGCCGTGGTTTGCCATCAGCGCGGCGGTGCGGCCGTCGAGCGCCTCGTGCACGGCGGCGGCGAGCTCGTCGGAGCCGAAGGTCGCATAGCGCGCCACGCGCACGGGTCCCCCGAAGCGCAGCATCTCGTAGTGGACGACCGGCAGCTCGTCGAGGACGCAGGCGATCGCCGTCGCAAAGCGTGAGTGGGCGTGCACGACGGCGCCCTCGCCGCGCTCGGCGTGGATGCCGAGGTGCAGGCCGAGCTCCGAGGTGGGCGCGGGCGTCCCCTCGACCTGCTCCCCGTCGAGGTCGACCACCGCGACCTGCTCGGGCTCGAGATCGGCGAGCTTCGCGCCGGTGGGGCTCACCGCGACGGCGTCGCCGGTCCGCAGGCTCACGTTCCCGGACGTGCCGAGCACGAGCCGCTCGGCGGCGAGCCTCCGCGCGGCGGACGCCACCGCCTCGCGCGCTGCATCGACGTCGTTCCCCCCGGGCACGCGCGGAAGCCTATGCGGCCCGCCGCGCGGGCGATCAGCCGACCTTGCGGTCCACGTACTCGCGGAAGCGCGTGACCTTCCCGCCGTCGAGGTTGAAGACGTGCGTGAAGCCGTACTCGACCGAGCCGCCGGAGCGCAACGTGCCCCTCGCCACGCCGACGCCGGCCACGGACGAGTCGCCGTCGACCAGGTCGCTGATGTCGAGCCCGAGCTCCTCGTACGTCTCGCCGAGGTGATGGAAGAACTTCGTAGCCCCCTCCTTGCCCGTGAACGAGCCGCCCTGGGGCACAAGGTCGGGGACGCTCCAGTCGACGTCGTCGGCCAGCAGATCGATCACACCGGGGATGTCGCCGCGCGCGAACGCGTCGTAGGCCTGCCTGATCACATCGCCGTTGTCGGACATCCAAGTTCCCTTCGCCGAGGTCGAGCGACTCTAGATCGGGCGGCGCGCGCCGGTCAAGCCGCCGCCCCGGCTTGCCGCTACCCTCGTCCCCACAGCGGGCGTAGTTCAGTTGGTTAGAACGCCGGCCTGTCACGCCGGAGGTCGCGGGTTCGAGTCCCGTCGCTCGCGCTCGACGGAGCCCTGCAAATGCGGGGCTTTTTGTGCTTCCGGGCACGGCGCGGTCTCGGCGGCGGCAGGCTTCCGCTCTCAGCCGGAGCGGTACCGTTGGGCCATGCCGGTAGCCGGTGCAGAGGCGCGGCCGGTTCGCCTCCGACTGGGGCTGCTCGCCCGGGCTGTGCTCGTCTGGTCTGTGCCCGCGGTGCTTGTCGCCGCGGCGGCCTATGAGGTTGCCCTGATGCTCTGGGGAAGTTACGCCGGGTTGGAGGCGGGCGAAGAGCCCGGCGGCGAGGTCCCGGTGTCGTCGTTGGCCGTGCTCGCCATGCTCGCGGGCGTGATCGTGGCCGTGGTATGCGCGGTCCGTTCGCGTGTCCCTCGGGCCGTCGCGCTCTTTGCTCCCGCGGCCGCGGCATTCATGATCGCGACGTTCTACAGCTACGACTCGTACTACTTTCCGAGCCTGGTTCGCCACTCGGAGCGAGGTCATGTTTCTGGATGGTGGATACTCGCCATGGTCAGCCTCTCGCTCGGCGCAGCCGGCTTGAGTCTCCTGAGACCGCGACTGGGCAGCATCGCGACGTCCCTCACGCTGCCGTTGCTGCTCTTCACGTGGTTCGTCACGGGGATCGGCCACTGAGCACGTCGACGTGCACCTCGGGCGTGAGCTGGAGGTCGTCGCCGTAGCGCGGACGCAGCCGCCGGCCGATCGCTGAAGACGCCACAGCGCGGACCTCAGGTTGCCCCGCGCGCGGTCTTCGGCGACGTCGGGGCCACAGCACTCCCGCCACGCACGTGCGGCGCCCGCAGCGCGAGCAGGGCAAGCAGCCGTTGAGCGCTCTGTGGGAGGGGCACGCCCTCACCGTCCGCCCGCAGCTCGAACGCGTCGAGAAGCGTGAGCCTCGGGAAACCATGCCTTCCCCATGTACACCCTCGCCACTACACCGCTGCTCTCTTCAGTGAAGAAGTTTCACCGGTGGTTCGAGTTGCCGTAGCAGGAGTTGTCCGCGCGGCGCTGCGGGAACTCCATGCGCTCAGTTGGATTCACCCAAAGAGCGCGAAAACTTCCTTGAATGCTCGTACTTTTAGGTGGGCGGTCGCGCATGTCGGGGGATTCACAGCGGCGGTGCGTGCGGCTTAGGTTCTCGCGCCATGAACCTCATGCGCATCCTCATCGTTGACACGCGGGACGTAGTGCACCTTGGCTTCAAGCGGCTGCTGCTCGAGGAGTCGTGGGCCGCGCGGCTCGACATGGCGCGGAACGTGGTCGAGGCCGTCGAGCTGGCCCGCTTGCACGAGCCGCACGTGGCCGTGGTCGGGACGCTCCCGCCGCACGATGACGTCGCCGAGGTCTGCCGGACGATCGCCGCGAGCTCCCCCTCCACCAAGCTCCTGCTGATGTCGAGCGAGAAGATCTCGACCCGCCGCGCCCGGGCGATGGGCGCCTCGGGCGTCGTGCCGCACACCTGGCACGGCGCGGAGATCCTGAGCGCGGCGCGGACGGTCGGGACCGGGATGAACGTCTTCGTCCCGGAGTCCGACCGCACCGGCGGCCTGCTCAGCTCGCGCGAGCTCGAGATCCTCGAGCTGATCGGCGCCGGCGCCACCAACCGCGAGATCGCCGCCAGCGTGGGCCTCTCCACGAACACCGTGAAGGACCACACCAGCACGCTCTACAAGAAGATCAAGGCCCGCAACCGCGCCGAGGCGATCGCCCGCGCGGAGCGGATGGGGCTGCTGGCGTAGCGCCGCGCGGCGCTAGCTGACCAGCCGCAGCTCGGTCGCCGAGTCCTCGCGGTCGAGCACGCCCATGAAGGCCTCGACCACGCGGCCGTCGAACTGGCTCCCCGCGCAGCGCTGCAGCTCCTCGCGCGCCGCCTGGGCGGTCAGCGCCGGGCGGTACACCCGGTCGCTCGTCATCGCCTCGTAGGCGTCGGCCACCGCGAGGATTCGCGCCTCGAGCGGGATCTCCGCGCCGCTCAGGCCGTGGGGGTAGCCCTGGCCGTCCGGGCGCTCGTGGTGGGCCAGGACCCACTCGCCGATGTCGTCGAGGTTCGCGCCGCGCAGGATGCGCGCGCCGATCTCCGGATGGCGGCGCATCTCCTGCCAGTCCTCGTCGGTCAGCCAGCCCGGCTTGCGCAGCACCGAGTCGGGGATGCCGATCTTGCCCACGTCGTGCACGATGCCGCCGAAGCGCACGCGCTCGACCAGGTCGGCCGGCAGCCCCAGCTCGCGGGCGATCGCGCCGGCGTAGCGGCCGACGGTCTCCGAGTGCGCCGCGGTCCCCTGGTCGCGGATGTCGATCACCTCGGCCAGCGCCAGCACCGTGTTGCTGTGGCGCTCGGAGCGCGGGGCCGGGTGGCCGGTCGCGGCGAGCAGCGTCTCGCCCAGCTCGGGGTTGTAGACGACCGTGCGGTCGCGGCCGAGCTTCTTCGCCGCGTACAGCGCCTCGTCGGCGCCCGCGATCAGCGACTCGGCGGTGGCGCCGTGCCGCGGGAAGGTCGCGATGCCCAGGGAGATCGTCAGCGTGTACGGCTCCGAGGCGAACGTGTCGCGCACCTCGCGCCGCATGCGCTCGGCCAGGATGTAGGCCGCGTGGTGGTCGGTGTCGGGGGCGATCACCGCGAACTCCTCGCCGCCGATCCGCGCCGCGGTGTCCACCCGCCGCTTGACCGTCTGCAGGATCTCGCTCAGCCGCTCCAGCGCCCGGTCGCCCGCCGCGTGCCCGAAGCGGTCGTTGACGGCCTTGAAGGCGTCGAGGTCACCGACGATCACGCTCAGCGGCCGGCCGCCGCGCCGCGCGCGCTCGAGCTCGGTCCCGAACAGCTCCTCGAACCCGCGCCGGTTCAGCAGGCTGGTGAGGCTGTCGGTCCGGGCCGCGTCCGAGAGCCGCGCGATCAGCCGGTCCACGTGGCTGCGCTGCACGCCGATCAGCGCGCCGGCCACGACGAGCGTGGAGCTCACGATCGCCCAGTGCATGACCGGGACCGTGCCGATGTCGGTCTTCACCACGAGCACGGCCGTGTACGAGAGCGCTATGAAGCCCATCTGGATCAGCGCCCTGGACCGGCTCAGGAAGTAGAACGCGTAGATCGCGATCCAGAAGTAGAACATCGCGTACGGGCTGGTCGTCTCGCCGCTGGCGTAGATCGCCCACTCGATCAGCACCGTCCCCGCGAGCAGGAACGCCTGGAACGCCCAGAGCGGAAGCCGGTCGTAGCCCAGGAACATCACGAACGCGAGGCCGAACGCGGCGGCGGCGGTGATCGCGATGCGCGTCTCCTCCGCCTCGGTGGGCGAGAAGAACAGCGAGGCACCGGTGATGGCGCCGCCGGCCATGAAGAGATACATCAGCGAGCGGGCCATCACGCCGCGCTCCGCCCTCCCCTCGGGCGCGGGGAATCGTGACGCGTCCATGCCGAGACGCTCTCTTGCGGAGGGGCGCATGTCTGAAGCCACTATCGGCCCGGCATCCGCTCCGCGCCACGAACATCCGTCCAGTTGGCGAAATCAGGCGTCCAAACCGGCGACGCGATTCTGGGCGCGCTCGACCAGCTCCGCGTGCACGCTGCGCTCGCCGCCCGTGCGGCGCTCCCACCCGTCCGGGCCCAGCACCCAGGCGAACGTGTCGTCCGCGAAGCAGCGCTCCAGCGTGTCCTCGAGCTCCGCGCGCACGTCCGGCGACTCCACCGGCACCACCAGCTCCACCCGGCTGTCCAGGTTCCGCGGCATCAGGTCCGCCGAGCCGATGTAGTAGCGGCACTCGTCGCCGCGGTGGAACCCGTAGATCCGCGAGTGCTCGAGGAAGCGGCCCACCACCGAGACCACGCGGATGTTCTCGCTCACGCCCTCCACGCCGGGCCGCAGCCGGCAGATCCCGCGCACGTTCAGGTCCACCCGCACCCCCGCCCGCGACGCGCCGTACAGCGCGCGGATGCAGCGCGCGTCCACGAGCGCGTTCATCTTCATCACGATCCGGGCGTCCTCGCCGGCCTCGGCCGTGCGCTCGATCTCGTTGATGATCCCGTCGCGCAGGTACTGCGGCGACACCAGCCCCTTGCGGAACTCCTGCGGCCGCGCGTAGCCGGTGAGCGAGTTGAACATGTCGGCCACGTCCGCGGCCAGGTCGTCGTCGGTGGTAAACAGCCCGAAGTCCTCGTACAGGCGGGCGGTCTTGGCGTTGTAGTTGCCGGTCCCGATGTGGACGTAGTTGCGCACGCCGTCGCCCTCCCGCCGCACCACGAGGAGCGCCTTGGCGTGGGTCTTCAGCCCCGGCACGCCGTGCACCACGTGCGCGCCCGCCTCCTCCAGCGCCCGCGCCCAGCCGATGTTGCGGCGCTCGTCGAAGCGGGCCTTCAGCTCGAGCATGCAGACCGCCTGCTTGCCCTGCTCGGCCGCCCGGATCAGCGCGGGGATCAGCGACGACTCGTCGTCCGTGCGGTACACGGTGAGCTTGATCGCGAGCACGTCCGGGTCCTCGACGGCCTGCTCCACGAAGCGCACGACGCTCGCCGTGAACGAGTCGTACGGCTGGTGGATGAGCACGTCGCCGGAGCGCATGGCCGCGAACACGTCGGCCTTCTCGCCCTCCTCCGCGGCGAACGCCTGCGGTGTGACCGGCGCGTGCGGCGGGTCGCGCAGGTCGGAGTGTCCGTCGAGCGCGTGCAGCTCCCACAGGTCCGTGAGGTCGAGCATGCCCGCGACGTCGTAGACCTGGCGCTCCTCGAGCTTCAGCCAGCCGACCAGCTTCTCGCGCAGGTGGTCCTCCATCGTGTCCGCCACCTGGAGCCGGACGACCTCCCCGAAGCGCCGCCTCCGCAGCTCCTGCTCGACGGCCTCGAGCAGGTCGTCGGCCTCGTCGGAGACCGTGAAGTCGGCGTCGCGCGCCACCCGGAAGACGTCGTGGCTCACGATCTCCATCCCCGGGAAGAGCTGGTCGAGGTGGCGCGCGATCACGTCCTCGAGCGGGACGAACGCGCCGTCCCCGATCGGCACGAAGCGCGGCAGCACCTCCTTCGGCACCTTCACGCGGGCGAACGACTCCATCTCGCTGACCGGGTCGCGCAGCCAGACGGCCAGGCTCAGCGACAGGTTCGAGATGTACGGGAACGGGCGGCCGGGCCCCACGCCGAGCGGCGTCAGCGCCGCGAAGATCTGGTCGTTGAAGACGCGGTCCACGGCCTCGAGCTCGTCGTCGTCGCAGGCCTCGCACGACACGATCCGGATCCCGTTCTCGGCCAGCTCGGGGAGGACGTGCTCGGCCCACTGGCGCGAGTGGCGGCGGCCCAGCTCGGCAACCCGCTCGGCGATCCGGTCGATCGTCTCCGAGGGGGCGAGCCCGTCGCTGCCCGGCGTGTCGATCCCCGCGTCGACCTGGTCGTGCAGCCCCGCCACCCGGACCATGAAGAACTCGTCCAGGTTCGACTGGTAGATCGCGAGGAACTTGGCCCGCTCGAGCAGCGGCAGCTTCTCGTCCTCGGCCAGCTCGAGCACGCGCTGGTTGAAGTCGAGCCACGACAGCTCGCGGTTCTCGAACAGCGAGGGGTCGGACAGGTCCGGCGCGCCCTTGCGCTCCTCCTTGGCCCGCTCCGCGGCCTGGGTGGGCTCCACCTCAGCCGCCCTTCCCGTTCAGGGAGGCCTGGAAGCCGGCCCGCTCGAAGCGCACCCAGTCGCGCACGAACGCCCGGTAGAGGACCTCGCGGCGGGCGCGCAGGTAGGAGGCCAGCGTCTCGAGCCCCGCGTAGCGG
>JALZEZ010000405.1 GCA_030861775.1 Actinomycetota bacterium | reverse complement strand
TCCTCGCCCCGCTCCAGCGCATCCAGGTAGTCGACGTCCTCGTCGAGGATGCGCAGGGCGGTGTCGCGGTCGTGCGGCGAGCCGTGGCCGGGCACGACCGTCTCGGCCGCCTCGACCAGCGGGGCCAGCCGGGCCAGCGTGGCCCGGTACCCGTCGAGCGAGCCGGCGCCTGCGATCAGCGGGATCTCGACGTCCGAGAGGTAGTCGCCGCACACGAGCACTCCGGCGAAGCGGGCCATGTACGCGGTCCCGTCGCGGGTGTGCCCCTCGGCCGGGTGCAGCTCGATCTCCTCCTCGCCGACGTCGACTCGGCCCGGCACCGGCAGCTCCTGGTAGTGGCCGAGCGACAGCGGCGCGGCGCGGCTGACGTAGTGCTCGGCGTCCGCGTCGCGCAGCTCGCGCTGGGCGGCGCCCGGCTCGGCCCGCAGCCGCTCGGCGGTGGGCCAGCCGACGCCCAGGGCCAGGCCGGGGAAGGCCAGCCGCCCGAGCAGGTGGTCGTAGTCGGCGTGCGTGGCCAGGAGCCCGTTCGGCTCGAAGCCGGCCTGCCCGAGCAGCACCGGCAGGATCTCCAGCTCGTCGGGGAAGTACGGCGAGTCCACCAGCAGGCACTCGCCGCCGCTGCGGATCGCGGTGGCGGTGGTCTGCCAGAGGCGGCTGGTCACCACCACGGCGTCGTGGTGGATGGCTACGGCTCTCAGGCGACCTTCAGCAGCTTGGCCGCGTCGCGGAGGGTCTTGACCTCCTCGGTCGGCTTCTTCTGCCCCTGCTCGAGCTTCTGGCCGCGGCGGTTGACCCAGATGACGGGGACCCGGCTCTTCAGGCAGGGCTCGACGTCGGTGTCGTAGCCGCTCGCGATGTGGACCCAGCCGGACTTGCCGCCCACCCGCCGCGCGCACTCCTTGAAGTGGGCCGGGTCGGGCTTGTAGCTGCGGACCTGCTGGGCGGTGACCACGAGGTCGAAGTCCACCCGGAAGTGCCGCCGGGTGGCCCCCAGCAGCTTGTCGTCGATGTTCGACAGGATCCCGATCTCGAACTTCTTGGCGAAGCGCTCGAGTTGGGCGTTGGTCTCGCGGAACGGCGGCCAGCGCGGCACGCTGGAGGGCAGGAAGCCGGAGCGCGAGGGCTCGAGGTCCCAGCCCAGCTCCTTGGCGCAGCGCACCGCCGTGCGGCGCAGAACCTCCGCGTACAGCTCGTACGACCCGCGCTCGATCTCCCTCTGGACGTCGAGGAAGTGCGGGATCAGGGCGTTCCTGTCGATCGTGAAGCCGTCGCGGTCGGCTTCCTTCTGGAAGGCGTCGTACGCGCCGGACTCCCAGTCGATCAGGGTGCCGTAGCAGTCGAACGTGACGAAACGGACGTCCTTGGGAAGAGGCAATTGTCTCCTAGCGAGGGGGGTTCGATAGGGTGCCCCGCCGGCTCTGGCCGTTCTCGCCGCCGGTCGAGGGCCGCACATTCTAGGTTTTCATGGACCTCCTCGAATATCAGGGCAAGCAGCTCTTCCGGAAGCACGGCGTCCCCACGCCGGAGGGACGGCCTGCCGCGACCGTGGAGGAGGCCGTCGAGGCGGCCGAGGCGCTCGGCTATCCGGTCGTGATCAAGGCCCAGGTCCTGATCGGCGGCCGCGGCAAGGCGGGCGGCATCAAGCTGGCCAAGGACCGGGGCGAGGCCGAGGAGCACGCCAAGGCCATCCTGGGCATGGACATCCGGGGCTTCACCGTCCACGAGCTCTACGTGGAGAAGGCCTCCGACATCGCCGAGGAGTACTACGCGGCGATCCTGCTCGACCGGACGGCCAAGAAGCCGCTGGCGATGCTGTCGCGGATGGGCGGCATGGACGTCGAGGAGGTGGCCGAGAACGACCCGGACGCGCTGGTGCGCGTGCACGTGGACCCGCTGGTGGGCTTCCAGGACTTCCACGGCCGGCGGCTGGCGTTCCAGTCGGGGATCGCATCCGACGTGATCCGGCCGGTGGGTGCGCTCCTGTCGAAGCTCTACGACACCTTCGTCGAGGAGGACGCGGTGCTGGTCGAGGTCAACCCGCTGCTCGTGACCGGCGAGCGCGAGGTGGTGGCGCTCGACGCGAAGGTCACGGTCGACGGCAACGCGATCTTCCGCCACGAGGACACGGCCGCCTTCCGGAACGTCTCGGCCGAGGACCCGCAGGAGCGGATGGCCAAGGAGCGCGGGCTGACCTACGTGAAGCTCGACGGCAACATCGGGATCCTCGGCAACGGCGCCGGCCTCGTGATGTCGACGCTGGACGTGGTGGCCCAGGCCGGCGGCTCGCCGGCGAACTTCCTCGACGCGGGCGGCGGCTCGAAGGCCGAGGCGATCGTCGACGCCGTCGAGGTCATCCTCTCCGACGAGAAGGTGCGGGCGGTGCTGTTCAACATCTTCGGCGGGATCACGCGCTGCGACGAGGTCGCGCGCGGGCTGGTCACCGCCTTCGGGCAGATCGACGTGAAGGTGCCGTTCGTGGTGCGGCTCGACGGGACGAACGACGAGGAGGGGCGGGCCATCCTGGCCGAGGCCGCGCTCCCGAACGTCACGGTCGAGAAGACGATGGACGGAGCGGCGGCGAAGGTCGTGGAGCTCGCTGCGGCATGAGCGTCCTGGTCGATCGCGACACCAAGCTCGTCGTCTCCGGCCTCACCGGCCGCGAGGGCTCGTTCCACGGGCTGAACAACCGCCGCTACGGCACCGATCTCGTGGCCGGCGTCACCCCGGGCAAGGGCGGGCAGGACGTGGAGGGCGTGCCGGTCTTCGACACCGTCCACGAGGCGGTGAGCGAGGCCGGCGCGAACACGAGCATGATCTTCGTCCCGCCGCGCTTCGCGGCCGACGCGATCCTCGAGTCCGCCGACGCCGGCATCGAGCTGGTCATCTGCATCACCGAGGGCATCCCGGTCCACGACATGCTGCGCGTCTACACGCACCTGCGCCGGGGCGGCACGCGTCTGGTGGGCCCGAACTGCCCCGGCATCCTGTCACCGGGCAAGGCCAACGTGGGGATCATCCCCGCGCACTTCTTCTCCGAGGGCAACGTCGGGCTCGTCTCGCGGTCGGGCACGCTGACCTACCAGATCGGCAACGAGCTGGCCCAGCGCGGGTTCGGCAACTCGTCGATCGTCGGCATCGGCGGCGACCCGATCCAGGGCTCGTCGTTCATCGAGATCATCGAGCTGTTCGAGCAGGACCCGGAGACCGAGCTGATCGTCATGTGCGGCGAGATCGGCGGCGAGGAGGAGGAGCGCACGGCCGAGTACGTGCGCGAGAACGTCTCGAAGCCGGTGGTCGCCTACATCGCCGGCTTCACGGCGCCGCCGGGCAAGACGATGGGCCACGCGGGCGCGATCATCTCCGGCTCGAAGGGCACCGCCGCGGCGAAGGCCGAGGCGCTCGAGGCGGCCGGCATCCGGGTGGGCCGCACGCCCACCCAGGTGGCCGAGGTGGCGGCGGAGATCTC
>JALZEZ010000144.1 GCA_030861775.1 Actinomycetota bacterium | reverse complement strand
CTTCGGAGCCGCCCGCGGAGGATTCGCCCTCCGAGGGCCCCCCGGCCAACGACCCGCCGGCCTCCGACCCGCCGGCCTCGGACCCCCCCGCCGACGACGGCTCGGCTGAGACGCCCGACTCCTCGGATCCGCCCACGGGCGACCCGCCGGCCGAGGATCCCCCGGCCGAGGACCCGCCCGCGGGGGACCCGTCCACGGAGCAGCCGCCGGCAGTGGACCCGCCGGCCGAGGACCCACCGGCCGAGGACCCGCCCGCTTCCGAGTCGCCGGAGGACTCCGGCCCCTTCCTGCCGATCGAGCCGCCGCCGCTCGACGACCCGCCGTCCGGCGATGGCTCGGGCGGAGGTGCGCCGGCGGAGGATCCGCCCGCCGAGAGCCCGCCTGCGGATGACCCGCCGGCGGGAGATCCGCCCGCGGAGGAGCCGGCCGGCGAGAGCCCGTCCTCGGAGAGCCCCTCCGCGGATGGCCCGCCCGCGGGAAATCCGCCGAACGAGGATTCGCCCGCCAGCGATCCGCCCGCGGAGGGCCCGCCCGTGCAGGCTCCGACCGCGGATGACTCCCCGAACGGCGATCCGCCGGCCGGCGATCCGCCCGCGCAGGACCCGCCCACGAAGCAGGCGCCCGCGGACGACCCGGCCCCGGTCGCGCCCGGCGGCGACTCGGGCGCGGGTGGCTCGGGCTCGACGCCCGGCGGCGAGCCCGCTCCCGACCCGTTCGAGGTCACCGCCAGCTTCGCGCGGCAGCGCCTCAAGACGGTCCTGGCCAAGGGGCTCGTCGGGAGCGTCACGTGCAGCTCCGGCTGCAGCTTCACGATGGTCGTGACCATCGACGCGGCCACCGCTCGCAAGCACGGCCTGCGCGGCAGCAAGGCGACCGTCCTGCGCGCCACCGGCCGCGGCAGCGCCACCAAGGCCGCGCGCGTCGTCGTTCGGTTCCCGAAGGCGGTCCAGGCGCGGCTCCGGGCCGCTCGCTCCGTCCCGCTCACGATCGACGTCGCCGCCTTCTCCGGCGGCCCCGCCGAGCACTCCCAGCGGCTGACGCTGAAGCGCTAGCCGGCGATCACGCGCGCGAACAGCTCCACGTACTGACCCAGGTGGCGCGGCCCGAGGAACTGGTCGCGCACGCGCTCGCGGGCGCCCCGGCCGATCCGCTCGGCACGCTCGCGGTCGGCGAGCAGCCCGGCCACCGTCGAGCCGAAGCCCTCCAGGTCGCGCGGGTCCACCAGCACGCCGCTCTCCCCGTCCACGATCTGGTCGCCGATCCCGCCCACCCGGCTGGCCACCACCGGCCGCGCCTTCCACATGCCCTCGGAGACCGTCAGCCCGAAGCCCTCGGCCACGCTCTTCTGCACCACCACGTCCGAGCGCCGCTGGATCGCGTTCACCATCGCCGCGTTCTCCTCGGCGTCGTCCATCGGGAGCAGCGCCAGGTGCACGCGCGCCCGCGTCCCCCCGTCGAGGCCCTCCCAGCGCTCGCGCACCTCCGCCAGCACCTCGGCGCCCTCGGGGTCGTCGGCCACCGCCGTCACGTCGGGGCCGACCAGCAGCAGGTGCGCGCGCTCGTCGCTCACGTGGCCGACGAAGCCCTCGAGCACGCCGTCCATGTCCTTCAGCCGGTCCCAGCGCGAGACCTGCGTGACCAGCAGCGCGCCCTCCGGCAGCGGCCCGTCCTCGACCAGCTCGGCGCGGCGGTCCACGCGGCCGGGCGTGCCGTCGCGGCGGGTGAAGCCGGCGTGCTCCGAGTCGCCCTCCACGATGCCGGAGGCGGCGAGGATCGCCTCCACCGCCGCGCCGTCGAGGTCCTGGTTCTTCGCCGAGAACGGGTCGATCGAGGGCGGGATGATCGCCAGCCGCTCCTCGTCCAGCCCCTCCCAGACGAACGCCTGCCGCGAGAACACGTAGGCGTCGCTGGCCGTCACGTACGGCAGCAGGAAGCGCCAGGCCTCGCGCGCCAGGTCGTTCGGCAGGTCGAGCCCGATGTGCGCCCGCCAGACCACGTGCGCGCCGGCGGACTTGAGCCGCTCCACCAGCCCGGCCGTCTGCGGGTCGTGCAGCAGCACGACGTCGCCCTCCTTGACCAGCCCGCACAGCTCCTCCGCGTTCCCGTCCGTGACGCGCTCGTAGGTCGCGCGCTCCTCGTCGCCGAGCGGGCCCCCGTCGCCGGGCGAGCCGTGCAGGCGGTTGTGGATCCGCTTGGTCACCTCGAAGAAGTGGGGCTCGCCCTCGATCACCACCCAGCGGGCGTCGACCCCCGCCCCGCGCGTGTACGCGATCAGCGAGTGCAGCATCTCCGCCACGCCGCCACCGCGCGCGGTCGAGTTCACGTTCCAGACCACCCGCCCCGCCAGCGACCGCTCCGCCTCCGCCAGCGCCGCGTCGAGCCGCCGCTCCTGCTCCTCGTTGAGGATCGCGCGGAAGCGGTCGATCGGGAGCGGCGGGATCTCGACGTGCTCCAGAGCCACCCGCGAAGCGTGACATCCTGCGCGGTCGTGAGCACCGACCCCGCACGCGAGGCCGCCGCGCGCGCGGCCGTCGAGCGGATCGAGCCGGGGATGACGCTCGGGCTCGGCTCCGGCCGCGCCGTCTGGCGGGCGATCGAGCTGATCGGCGAGCGCTGGCCGGACGGCGCGCCGCTCAAGTCCGCGTTCGCGTCCGACCGGACCGCCGGGGTCGCGGCCGCAAACGGGATCGAGGCGATCGAGCTGGACGGCAACGTGCGGCTCGACCTGGCCATCGACGGCGCCGACGAGATCGACCCCGGCCTCGGCCTGATCAAGGGCGGTGGCGCCGCCCTGCTGAGGGAGAAGATCGTCGTCTCCGCGGCCGAGCGCTTCGTGGTCGTGGCCGAGGAGCACAAGCGCGTCAGCCGCCTGGGCGAGACCTTCCGCCTGCCGGTCGAGGTCGTGCGCTTCGGCTGGCGCGACACCCGCCGGCGCGTGCGCGAGCTGCTGCCCTCGGCGGAGATACGGACGGACGAGGTCGGCGCGATAGTCGTGACCGACGAGCGCCACCACCTGCTCGACGCCGACCTACCGCCCGGCCACGACCTCGAGGAGCTGGCCGCCCGCCTTAAGGGCACCGTCGGGGTGGTCGAGCACGGGCTCTTCCTGGGCATGGCCGACGAAGTGCTGCTCGGCCACCCCGACGGGACGGTGTCGGTGGAGCGCCCCGGCTAGCCGGCGGGCACGCCCTCGGCCGCGCGCTGGAGCTCGGCCATGTCGATCTTCTTCATCCCGAGCATGGCCTTCATCGCCCGGTCGGCCTTGCCCTTGTCGGGGTCCGAGAAGACCTGGTCCATGCCGGTCGGCGTGACCTGCCACGAGAGCCCGTAGCGGTCCTTGAGCCAGCCGCACGGCCCCTCCTCGCCGCCGTCGGTCAGCTTCTCCCAGTAGTAGTCGATCTCTTCCTGGGTGTCGCAGTTGATCTGGAGCGAGATGGCCTCGTCGAACTTGAACTGCGGTCCGCCGTTGATGCCCACGAAGCGCTGCCCGTCGAGCTCCCACTCCACGACCATCACGGTCCCGGTCTCGCCCGGCGCGGACTCCGTGTAGTGGGCCACGTGGACGATCCGCGAGTTGTCGAAGATCGAGCAGTAGAACTCGGCGGCCTCCTCGGCCTGACCGTCGAACCACAGGTTCGTGACGATGCGTTGCTGCATGCGGTGCCTCCTCTCGGGAACGAGATTCTGCACCTAGAGACCGCCCGGGGCGGCGAGACTAATCGGTGGGCGGAGCGTCGAGCTCGACGGCGGGCTCCTCGAGCTCGTCCACCGGCTCGCCCTCGAGCGCCTCGACCGGCTCGCCGTCCGGCACCTCGAGCACCCACTCGGTGAGCGCCTCGAGGTCCTCGCGCGTGGGCGGGGCCTCGTCGTCCTTCGCGCCGTGGGCCGCCATCACCTCGAGCCAGGCCGTGGCCTTGTCCGGCGCCAGCGGGCGGCTCAGGAAGTAGCCCTGGGCGTAGTCGCAGCCGAGCTCGGCGAGCTTGTTGTAGGCCTCCACGGTCTCGACGCCCTCGGCCACGACCTTCAGGCCGAGGTTGTGGCCGAGATCGATCGTCGACTGCACGATCGTCGCGTTGCCCGGGTCGTCGCCCATCGAGATGCAGAACGACTTGTCGATCTTGATGAAGTCGACGGGCAGGTTCTGGAGGTAGGCGAGGGACGAGTAGCCGGTGCCGAAGTCGTCGACCGACAGCGCCACGCCCATCTTGTTCAGGCGGGTGAGGATCGTCATCGCCCGGCGGTGGTCGGCCATGATCGTGGACTCGGTGATCTCCAGCTCGAGCGATCCCGGGGGCAGGCGCCAGCTCGTGAGGAGGCGGGCCAGGTCGTTCGGCAGCCGCAGGTCGATCAGGTTCTGCATCGACAGGTTCACCGCGACGCTCACCTCGAGTCCGCGCGTGCGCCACGCGTTGGCCTGCCGCAGGGCCGAGTCGAGCAGGTACAGCGTCATCGGGCGCAGCAGGTTCGAGCGCTCGGCCAGCGGGATGAACTCGTCGGGCGACAGCAGGCCGCGCTCGGGGTGGTGCCAGCGGGCGAGCGCCTCGACGCCCTCGGCGCGGCCGGTGCGCATGTTGACCTTCGGCTGGTAGTAGAGGACCAGCTCGGTCTCGTCCATCGCGCGGCGCAGCTCGCCGATCAGCGCCAGGCGGCCGGCGTCGTGGCGGTGCTCGTGCCGGCGCACGTCGTAGAACTCGTAGCCCGAGCGGTTCTCCTTGGCCATGTACATGGCCACGTCGGCGGCGCGCATCACGCTGTCCACCGTCTTGCCGTGCTCCGGGAAGACGGCGATGCCGAGCGAGCCCTCGCACTGGAGCGCCAGGCCACCGACGACGACCGGCTCCTCCAGCACCTTCAGCACGCGCCGCACGACCGGCACGACCGACTGGCGGTCGGCGATCTCGGGCAGCAGGATCGCGAACTCGTCGCCACCCAGGCGGGCCACCGTCTCGGTCTCGCGCAGCACGCTGTGCAGGCGGGAGCCGATCCGCTGGAGCAGCAGGTCGCCGTTGTGGTGGCCCAGCGTGTCGTTGACGTCCTTGAACCGGTCGAGGTCCATGAGCATCACGACGCCCATCTTCTTGCGGCGCGAGACGCTGGCGATCGTGCTCTCCACCAGGTTCGCGAACATCGTCCGGTTCGGCAGGCCGGTCAGGTCGTCCGACAGCGCCTGCTCCTCCTTCTCCGCGGCCTGGCGGCGCAGGCGCTGCGAGGCGCCGGCCACGATCGCGATGATCGAGCCCCACACCAGCAACAGCCCGAAGCCGATCGCGATGTACAGCGTGCGCGTGTCCTCCTCGATCCGCTGGGCGATCCCCGCGTACGGGATCCAGAGCTCCGACGAGCCGGTGGGCGGCGCGCTCGACGACTGGCGCACGGGCACGAAGATCTTCAGCACCCGGCCGAGGCTGGCGTCCTCGGACGACGGGTTCTTGGAGAGGTCGATCTCCTTCGACACCGAGTTGCCGACGAGCGCCTGGGCCGCCTCGCCCGGCGGGTTGCGCTCTCCGACCTTCGTGTGGTCGTCGGCCCACACGACCGTGCCGGTGCGGTCGCGGACGGTCAGGCGCGCGACGTCGCTGCCGGCGCGCGCCGCGAGTACCGAGCGGTCGAGCGCGGCCTGCGTCTGGAGGTTCATCTGCTTGCCCGGCTCGAGCTCGATCTCGTCGCCGAGCGCGGGCCGCAGCGCCAGGTCGGTCACGAGCCGCGCCTCCGCGCGCGCGGAGGCGATCGCCCGGTCACGCGCCTGGTCGGCGAGCGTCTGCGAGAGGTAGACCCAGAGCAGCAGGACGGGCACGAAGCTGATGAGCCCGAACTCGATCAGCCAGCGGCGCTTCTGCTTGACGCTCGCGTCCACCCTCGCCCCCCGCGCGTCAGTCGCCGTGCCCGCGCTGCTTGGCCGGCAGCGCGTACTTGGACGGCTGCGTCGGCACGATCGGGTTCTCGATCTCGCCGAGCCGCTCGATCAGGTCGGTCCACTGCTCGGGGTCGAGCACCGCCAGCGCGGCGCGGCCGGTCTTGCGGTTGTCGCCCGCCGTCGGGCGGAACCCGACGTGGATGTGGTCGGCGTGGTCGCCCATGGCCACGGTGTTCTGGCCGAGGTCGAGCAGCGAGATGATCTGCGCGGGGCGCATCGTGCCCTGGAGCGCCATCAGCCGCTTGACCGCCTGGTGGGTGACCCCGCCGCGCTCCTGGTGGCCCATGATCGGGATGCCGTTGATCGCGGCGATGTCGACGGCGTTGCCCGACGAGTGGTGCGAGACGTTGCCGGACTTGGTGTAGGTGCCGTGGTCGCCCTTCATCGAGCTCACCGTCGGCCGCAGGCCGGACTCGGCCAGGTAGGCCAGCACGGCCAGGACGCGGCGGTTGACCTGCCCGGTCTTGATGTCGTGCCGGTGCACCGGGCGCAGCTCGATCCGCTCGTCGTTCAGCACCCGCTGCTCGAGCATCGGCTTCGGCATCATCAGGATCTGGCCGATCGTCGCGCCGGCGCCCTCCTTGAGGACGTTCTTGCCCTTGGCCCGGTAGATCGCGGTCGACTCGAGCAGCTTCCAGCCGTCGAGGATCGGCTTCGGGTCGATCCGCGGCGCGCCCTTGCCCGCCGGGCGGATCATGAAGTTCATGTGGGCGGCCTTCTTGGGGTCCGGGCGGCCGACGTTGCCGAGCACGGTGCCGCCGATCACGCGCGAGCCCTTCTGCAGGCGGCGCAGCGTGGCGTTCTTCGAGTTGAGGCCGAGGCCCGGCGTGAAGATGTGGCTGTAGGTCTGGAAGTCGCTGCCGGTCTTCGCCTGCGCGTCGAACATCTGCTCCAGGCCGCCGGCGGCCTTCGAGCGCTCGCGCGACGGGTGGGCGAACACGCGCCGCTTGGTCACGACCTTCGGCTGCGAGCCCTCGCGCGCGGAGACGGCCTTGGCCTCGTTGCCCGAGGGGCCGGGGCTCTTCTTCGGGACGGGGTAGAACTCGGCCACCTTGCCCAGGCCCGTGTAGGCGTACTCGTTGCCGTACACGTCGCGCATCACGACGTAGCGGCCGTGCTTGCGGGTGTGGCCGATGCGGTCGATCCGGCCGTCGTTCACGGCCACCACCGGCGCACCGCGCTCCGAGAAGATCGCCAGGCCGTCGCGGGCGGGGTTGTCGCTTACGACGTTGTTGGTGTTGCGGCCCGCCTTCAGGCGGCGGGTGGCGCGCTTCTCGTCGATGTCGTCCGCGTAGCGGGCGCGGGCGGCGATCGGGAAGCGGCCCTCGGTGAGCCCGGTGAGCGAGCCGACCACGTCCATCGGGACGCCGGAGAGCAGCTTGGCGCGCAGCAGGACCGAGTCCACGTACCAGTTCGCGTGGTTGTAGGCGAAGATCGCGCGGCGCAGGTCCTTCTCGCCGCCGCTCGCGTTCAGGTAGTTCGCCGCGGCGAAGATCGCGTCGACCGGGTTGTAGGGGTCCTTCTTGCCGTCCTTGTTGGCGTCGACGCCGTACGCGCGCCAGGTGGGCGGCATGAACTGCATCCAGCCGAGCGCGCCCGCGGACGACACGTTCAGGTTGCGGCCGTAGTCGGTCTCGATCTCGTTGATCGCCGCGAGGATCTCCCAGCGGATGCCGTACTCCATGCCCGCGGCCTGGTAGATGGGCAGCAGGAAGATCGGCACCCGGAACTTGCGGATGACGAAGTTGGGGACGCCCTTGGCCTGGCCGGGGCCGGGCAGCGCGTCGAAGAAACCGGGGTTCGAGCGGGTGGGGCTGCCGTCGCGGTGGCGGAGCGGGCGGCTCGGGCGGCTGCCGGACGGGGCGCGGCGGCTGCCGG
>JALZEZ010000404.1 GCA_030861775.1 Actinomycetota bacterium | reverse complement strand
CCGTGGCGGCGCGCGTCCGCGACCGGCGCGAGGGGGAGGCGCCGAAGGGGATGCTCGACGTGGCGCGCGACGCCTCCGCCCGGCGCTGGACGATCGCCGAGTTCGTGGCCTACTCGGCCTGGACGGCCGAACTCACCTACATCGGGGCCTTCTACGTCCACGCCTACGACGTGCGCGAGTCCGTGGTGGGCTTCCTGCTCGCGATCGGCTCGTTCGCGTTCCTGATCTCGACGCTGGGGACGGAGCGGCTGGTGCAGCGCCTCGGCGGCCGCCGCCGGAGGCTGGTGGTGACCTCCGCGCTCGCGATGGGCAGCCTCGTGGCGGTGATCATGAACGTCACCCCCGCGGTGACCTTCACCGTGGCGATGTTCTTCCTGATGGCCCTGTGCGCGGGGGTGCGCTCGACCGGCTCGAGCGCGCTGGCCCTGGGCCTCCTGCCCGCGCAGCCGGGGGCGATGATGGCCGCGCGCACGACCAGCGCCCAGCTCGGCTACACGATCGGGGCGATGCTGGGCGGAGTGGTGCTCGCGGTGTCGGGCTTCGGCGCGCTCGGGTTCATCCTGCTGGCGGGGATGGCGTTCTCGGCGCTGCTGATCGCCCGCGTCGCGGAGCCGGCGAGCGCCGCGCAGCCGGAGAGCGTGCCCGCCCGATAGCTTCCCGCCCCATGACCGATTTCGACGCAGCCCGCGAGGGCCTCCAGAAGGCGATCCCGTTCAACGAGCACGTCGGCCTGAAGGTCGTCGAGATCGAGGAGGGGAAGGGCGTCGTGCGCCTGCCCGACTCCAAGAAGCTGCACAACCACGTGGGCTCGCAGCACGCGGCGGGGCTGTTCGCCGCCGGCGAGGCCGCCTCGGGCGCGGCCTTCGTGGGCGCGTTCGCCGAGCACATGGGGGAGATGACGGCCCTCGCGAAGAGCGCCGAGATCGACTACAAGAAGCTGGCCAAGGGTGCGATAGTCGCCACCGGCACGCTCCCCGAGGAGCCCGCCGAGATCCTCACCCGCCTGAACGGCGAGGAGAGGAAGACCGATTTCCCCGTCGAGGTCGAGATGAAGGACGACGGCGGCAACGTGGTCGCCACGATGACCGTGCATTGGCACGTGCGCCGCAACGACTGACCCAGGTGGCTGCGCAACTTCGCGCTTGGGGGTGGTTTAGCGCACCTGAACAATCCGGCGCGAATGGCGCCCGGGGGACGAGAAAAGGATCGCTCGCATGATGAAGCGCTGCGCTTACGCGTCAATTACGGCCGTTGTCACGGCCATGTGCATGGCGGCCACGGCGGCCGCCGCACCCGTGATGACCAGCCACTCCGGCTGGAGCTGGGGCAACCCACGGCCGCAGGGCAACGAGCTCCGCGCGCTCGACTTCGCAGGGGGCCGCGGCTACGCGGTCGGCGAGTTCGGGACCGTGCTGCGGACCGACGACGGCGGCACGAACTGGGTCGGCGTGCGGACCGGGCTCGTCGACGAGCTGAGCAGGCTCCGCGTGCTCGACTCCGACACCTTCCTCGTGGGCGGCGGCTGCACGCTGCTGCGCTCGGACGACGCCGGCGTGACCCTGCGCCGTCTGCGCTTCAACCCGTCGGCCACGTGCGCGTCGCCGCTGGCCGCGATGCACTTCGCGAACACGGACGTGGGCTACCTCGTCCGGGTCGACGGCTCGGTGCTGCGCACCGCCGACGGCGGCCAGCGCTTCGCCTCGCGGACCACGCTGCCCCCGAACGCCGGCGGCCCGCCGAACGACGCCTGGTTCACGGGTCCGGACACCGGTGTGGTGCTCACCGGCACCGACACGCTCGGCCGCATCCTGCGCACCACCGACGGCGGCAACAGCTGGAGCCAGGTGGCGACCGCGGGCGCGCTGCGGGGCGTGCACTTCGTCAGCCCGACCGTGGGCTACGCGGTGGGCCAGAACTCGGTCATGAAGACCGACGACGGCGGGGCCACCTGGACCAACGTCCACACCCCGTCGGTGGGCCTGCGCTCCGTGCGCTGCGTGGACGAGCAGCACTGCGTCGTGGTCGGGCAGGGAACGCAGCTCCTCTGGACCGATGACGGGTTCGAGACCCTGAACCCGGCCGGGGCCGCAGGTGAGGCGATCCTTATCCCGCTCGGCGGGGCCAACGCGGCCGCGTACGCCTCCCCGACACGCGCCGTGAGCGTGGGCGGGCGTGACGTGACCCGCACCTCCGACGACGGCGGCAAGACCTACTCGCCGGTCTCGGCGGGGATCGGCGGCAACTACACGCGGCTGCGGCTCACCTCGCAGAGCACGGTGTTCGCGCCGGGCGCGTCGGGCTCGGTCGCCCGCACGAACGACAGCGGTGCCACCTGGGACCGCGTCGGCGCGCCGACGACGAACGACATCGTCGACGTCGCGTTCCCGACGGCCGGCCTCGGCTACGCCGTGGACACCGACGGCGCGGTCTTCCGCACCGACGACGGCGGCGCGAGCTGGGCGATCCTCGGCGAGTCGGGCGTCCGCCCGCGGGCGATCAGCGCCTCCGGGGACGGGAACACCGTCCTGCTCTTCGGCCCGACCGGCATCCGCCGCTCGGCCAACGGCGGGGCGAACTTCGACCCGGTCGAGTCGCGCGCCGTGGTGCGCGCCGGGCTCGACGACGTGGACCGCACCGCCGACAACGCGATCTACGCCTACGGCAAGCGGGCGATCGTGTTCAGCACGAACGAGGGCCAGAGCTGGACGGCCATGCGCCGCCCGAGCTCGAGCGCGATCGAGGACGTCGACTTCGTGGACCGCAAGACGGGCTACGTTCTGACCAGCGGCGGCCGCCTCTGGAGGACGACCAACCGCGGCGTCAAGTGGGCCGAGATCATCTCGCTCGGCCAGGCGAACGCCTACGAGCTCGCCTTCGGCGACAAGAACAACGGCTACCTGGCGATCGACGGCTTCGGCGGTCTCGGAGCGGGCTGGGTGCTGCACACCTCGGACGGCGGCGCGAGCTGGCGGCCCCAGCTGGTGTCCAAGACCCCGCTGACGACATCGCCGGGCTCGCTCACCGCGGCCCCAGGCGACGTGGCCTACGCCCTGGTCGGGTTCTCCGACATGCTCACGACGGGCTCCGGCGGCGACGCGGCGACCGCCTCGGCGCTCACCCTGTCCACGAAGACGCGCCGGCTGGCGCGCAAGGGCAAGGTCAGGGTCGACGGCAAGGTCGCACCGGCCGCTCCGGGCGCGCTGGTGTCGGTCTCCACGCGCGAGCTGACCTCGGGGGCCTGGCGCCGCCAGATCGTCCCGGTCCGCTCCGACGGCACGTTCGCGACGAACTGGACCGTCAGGCGCAGCGCGGTGTTCGTGGCCCAGTGGGCCGGCGACCAGGGGCTCAACGGCGACGGCTCGCCGCCGCTGCGGGTCACGGTCGGCCGCCGCTAGGCGACGTGCTTGGCGAGGTTGTCGGCGTGGATCGCGCGCTGGCGTGAGGTATCGCGGCCGGGGGGCAGCCCCGGCCGC
>JALZEZ010000403.1 GCA_030861775.1 Actinomycetota bacterium | reverse complement strand
GCCCGAACGAGAGGACCGCGACGGCGAGCACCCGAGCCAGTCCGGCGCCGAGCATCGGCACCGAGTCGCGCAGGTACTCGCGGGCGACCGCCCCCAGCATCGCCAGGAAGGACAGCGTGCCCGCGATCGGCACGGCCGCCGCGAGCAGGTCGACGTCGTCGAGCGCGCCCGCCGCCAGCGAGATCGCGGCCTGGAGCGCCACGACGACAGCGGCGATCGCCGCCACGAGCCGGTAGCGCCCGAGGGTGTAGAGCGCGGTCTGCGGCAGGCTCGCCCCGAGCGACCAGACGACGGTGGGCATGAGGATCAGGAAGAGCTCGACGGTGAGGTCGACCTCGACGTCCGTGAACTTGGTGAGCAGCGCGCCCGCGACCTCGTCGCCCAGCAGCCACCCCGCGGCGGCGAGCGGCACGAGCAGCAGGAGGCCGGTGATCCAGACCCGGCGGTGGTGCTCGAGGAGCCCGGCCGGGCTTCGGTCCCAGTCGGTCGCCAGCGGCGCGGCGAGGACGATCGAAGGCACCGAGGCCAGCAGGGCGACCGCGATCGCCATGGCGGCGTAGCTGTACGAGTAGATCGTCACGATCCCGTCGCCGATCCGCGCCGCGACGGCCAGGGAGACCAGGTAGCCGAGCTGGGAGATCAGGAACGCGAGCGAGGAGAGGACCATGATCCATGCGCCGCTGAGGCCGTCGCGCACGCGGACCAGCGCGCGCGGGGCGGGGCGCCAGCCGGTGCGCACCAGCCTGACGGCCAGCACCGCCGCCGTGAGCGTCGAGCCGATGAGGATCGCCGTGGCCACGGCGTCGATCCCCAGTCGCGGCTCGAGCGCGAGGAAGGCCAGGATCGAGACGAGCCCACCGCCGCCGAAGGCGATCGCCGCCGTGCCGAAGTCCCCGCGCGTGCCCAGCAGCGCGGCCGCGAGCGCGCCGAAGAGCTGACCGCCGACCGCGGGCCAGAGCAGCAGCAGCGCCGTCCGCGCCGTGTCCGAGGCGGCCTGCGGGAGATCGCCGGTGAGCAGGTCCGCGACCGGTCCGCCCAGGACGGCGAAGGCCACCCCGAAGGCCAGGAAGAGGAGCAGCGCCGCGCCGAGGTAGCGGTCGAAGCCGCCCGGCTCGACGATCCGCGCCACTATCGACATGCGCGCGGTCTGCGCGAGCAGCACCGCGACGGCGTAGATCCCGTACGCGGCGAAGAACCCGTCGGTCTGCGGGTTGTTGCCGATGCGCACGGCGACGAGGACGGCCAGCACTCCCCCCGCGAGCATGGCCATGGCCTGGGAGACCGAGGTGATCGCCGCGCTGCGCGCCACGCCGCCACCACGCGGGGGGTCGCTCACCTCTGGTTGGCGAGCTCGCGCCGCGTCCGGCATCGCCGGCAGTCTAGATGGGGCGGTGCTAGCCTCGATCGCCCGGCCACCGCACCGTCGCGCAGCGATCCGTGTTCACGACCGCGACCCGTCCAGCGCCGAGGAGACGATGACCGAGAACGGACAGAAGCCCGCCGTCAGCCTGCCCGGGCGCGACGTGCGCAGCAACGGACTCGCGCCCGAGCCGCCCGAGCGCGGCAAGAAGGTGCTGGTCGCCGGCGGCGCCGGCTACATCGGCTGCGTGCTGGTCCCGCGCCTGCTCGACCGCGGCTACGAGGTCCGGCTGCTCGACCGCCTGTACTGGGGCGAGGGCCCACTGGAGGGCTTCCGCGACCGCATCGAGCTGGTCGAGGCCGACGTGCGCGACATGCCGTCCAGCGCCTTCGAGGGCATCGACGGCGTGATCAACCTCTCAGGGCTCTCCAACGACCCCACCGCCGAGTACGACCCCGAGGCCAACTGGCAGATGAACGCCGTGGCCACCGAGACGATGGGCAAGGCCTGCCTCGACCACGGCATCGAGCGGCTCGTGTTCGCCTCCTCGTGCTCGCTCTACGACGGCCTGCCGCTCGGCATGCACGACGAGACCGCCGACATCCAGCCCTACGGCGCCTACGCCACCTCCAAGCGCTACGGCGAGGAGAAGCTGCTGGAGCTGGTGGACAAGGGCCTGGTCCCGGTCTGCCTGCGCAACGGCACCGTGTACGGCTGGAGCCCGCGCATGCGCTACGACCTCGTGGTCAACACGTTCGTCAAGGACGCGCTGCTCAAGGGCAGGCTCTCGCTCCACGGCGGCGGCTGGATGTGGCGCCCGCTGGTGGACGTGCGCGACGTCTCCGACGCGATGATCTTCGCCTTCGAGGCCCCGGCCGACAAGGTGCGCGGCGAGGTCTTCAACGTGCTGCACTCGAACTACCAGATCCGCGAGCTGGCGATGCTCGTGGCGGGCTCCGTGCAGCTCCTCGGCAAGACCGTCGAGCTGGAGGAGACCGAGGCGCCCAAGCTCACCCGCGACTACGAGTGCTCGAACGCGAAGCTGGCGGCGCTGGGCTTCATCCCCAGCCGCTCGGTGGTCGAGGCGGTTCAGGACCTGCTGGCCCGGATCGACATCAGCGACCCCTCCACGCTCACCGACCCGCGCTACTACAACATCCGCTGGATCGAGCTCCTGAACGAGATCAAGCCGCGCGTGACGCGCTTCGACTCGGTCACGTGAGCATCGAGCGCGCGCTGGTCACGGGCGGCGGCGGGCAGCTCGCCTCCGACCTCCGGGAACAGCTCCCGGAGCGCGGCGCCGAGGTGCGCGTCTACTCGCGCGAGGAGCTCGACATCACCGACGACGCCGCGGTCGAGCGCGGCTTCGCCGAGGCCAGCCCGGACGTGGTCTTCAACTGCGCCGCCTTCCACAACCTCGACGTGTGCGAGCGTGAGGAGGACCGCTCGTTCGAGGTCAACGCACGGGCGGTCAAGCGCCTGGCCCAGCGCTCGGCCGAGGCCGGCGCCAAGCTGGTCCACCTGAGCACGAACTACGTCTTCGACGGGCGTGCCCCCGAGCCGTACCGCGAGGACGACCTGCCGAACCCGCGCTCGATCTACGCGATCTCGAAGCTGGCCGGCGAGTTCTGCGCGCTCTCCTACGCGCCGGACGCGCTGGTGGTGCGCGGGGCGGGGCTGTACGGGCTGCACGGCAGCGCCTCGAAGGGCGGCAACTTCGTCACCCGCATGCTGGGCCGCGCCCGCGAGCCGGACGCGCAGCTCAAGATGGTCGCCGACCAGCGCCTGAGCCCGACCTTCACGGCCGACCTGGCCGCCGCGCTGATCGAGGCCGTCGAGTCAGGCGCCTCCGGCGTGCACCACCTGACCGCCTCCGGCGAGTGCTCGTGGCTCGAGTTCACCGAGGCGATCCTCGAGATCGCCGGCCTGGAGGTGCCGATCGAGGCGGTCCAGACCACGGTGCCGCCCGGCGGCGTGGACCGGCCGCTGAACGGCGTGCTGGCCCGCCCGGCGGCGGACGCCGCGGGCCTCACCCCCCTGCGCCACTGGCGCGAAGCGCTGGCCGACTACATGCAGCGCGCGGGGCTGGCCGCCGAGCCGGTCGGCTAGTCCCTGGC
>JALZEZ010000402.1 GCA_030861775.1 Actinomycetota bacterium | reverse complement strand
GCCCTCGCGTAGCCCGACGCGATCTCGGCGATCCGCTCGAGCCCCTCGCCCGCCAGCACGGCGCCCACCATCTCCAGGTGGGCGCCGCGCGGCGAGGGGGGAGCCAGGTCGCCGCGGTGCAGCGCGGGACCTACCGCCATCAGGCGGGTGCGCCCTGCTCGTGTGCCTGGAGCACCTCCTCACCGGACTCGCCGGTGCGGATCCGGATGGCGTCCTCGACCGGGAGCAGGAAGATCTTCCCGTCCCCGACCGAGCCCGTCCGGGCGTGCCGCAGGATCGTCTCCGTGACGAGCCCGACCGCGTTGTCGTCGACCACGCACTCCACCTTCAGCTTGGGCCTCAGGTGGATGGCGATCTCCGCGCCGCGGTAGTGCTCGGTGATGCCCTTCTGCCTGCCCGACCCCTTCACCTCGCTGATCGAGAGGCTCGGGAAGCCGGCTTCGAGCAGATCCTGGCGGATCGGCTCGAACGCCTCGTGCCGGATGTAGGCGACGACCATCTTCATGCCGTCACCCCGTCCGCGGCCGTCATGGCCGTGACCGGCTGCGGCGAGCGTGCACCGTATGCCGGAGCGGCCGGGCCCGTCGACCCCGCGCCGATCTCAGGCGCCGGGATGAACTGCTCGGGATAGCCGTACATCCCGTGCTCGACGATGTCGAGGCCGGCGTCCTCTTCCTCCTCGGTGACCCGCAGCCCGATCGTGTACTTGATCGCGGCGAAGGTCGCCAGGCTGAGGAGGAACACGAACGCGAACACCGTCACCACGCCGAGCGCCTGGGTGCCGAGCTGGTCGAACGATCCGTTGTAGACCAGGCCCGCCTCGCCGAACGCGTTGTACTCCGCGAACCGCGGCGCCGTGAAGATGCCGCAGGCGAGGGTGCCCCAGATGCCGGCCAGGCCGTGCGCCGAGAGGGCGCCGACCGGGTCGTCCAGCTTGCGGTCGATCAGCACCACGCCGCCGACCACCAGCAGGCCGGCCACCAGGCCGATCGGCAGGGCGGCCCACGCCTCGACGTAGCCCGAGGGCGCGGTGATGCCGACCAGGCCGGCGATCATGCCGTTGCCGACCATCCCGATGTCGATCGTCCGCTGGAACAGCTGGGTGGCGGCGAACGCGCCCAGCACGCCGGCGCCCGCGCCGAGGAGCGTGACCATCGCCACCTCCGCGAAGCGGCCGTCCGTGGCGTTCAGCGTCGAGCCCGCGTTGAACCCGAACCAGCCGATGAACAGGATCAGGATCCCGAGGCCGACCAGCGGCATCGAGTGACCCGGGATGGCCCGCGGCTTGCCGTCCGGCCCGTACTTGCCCTTGCGCGGGCCGAGCAGGAGCAGGGCGGCGAGCGCGCCAGTCGCACCGATCAGGTGGACCGCCGTGGACCCGGCGAAGTCCTGCATGCCGAGGTTCGACTGGAGCCAGCCACCGCCGAAGACCCAGTGCGAGCCGATCGGGTAGATGACCGCCGAGAACACGATCGCGTACACGACGTAGGCCGAGTACTTGATCCGCTCGAGCGTGGTGCCCCAGACGATCGCCAGCGACACCGCGCAGAACGCGAACTGGAACAGCCACTTCGACTCGATGGCCGCGTCCGAGAGCCCGAGGCCGCTCGGGAAGAACGCCTCCTGCGGGTCGCCGAAGCCCTGGAGCAGGAACCCGGTCGTCCCGATCAGGTCGCCCTCGCTCGACCCGGTGCCGAACGCGAAGGCGAAGCCCACCGCGTAGTAGCAGATGGCCGCGATCGAGAGGTTGGTCAGGATCTTCGCGATCCCGGTCCCGGCGTTCTTGCCCCGGGAGAAGCCGATCTCGAGCAGCGCGAACCCGGCCTGCATGAACAGGACCAGGAAGGCCGCCACGAGGACCCACATGGTGTTGAGCGGCACGGTGTCGCCCAGGACCTCGTTCGCCGCCGCGTCCAGCGAGTCCGCGTGGGCGGCCCCCGGAACGGCGAGAAGAGCGACCAGGGCGAGCGGCACCAGCAGCGCTCGGGGTACCCGTCGTCTCATCTGTCGTCTGCCTCCTGTCATGCCCACGCCGTCGGCGGCTGCGGGCGTAGTTCGATGACGTTGCAGCGACCGTAAGGACAGGCGGTCCAAGCGTCGTTAGACAGGTGTCGGAAATCTGGCCGAGCGGGTTCGCCTTCCTGTCGAAGGGGCAGTCTGGAAGCGGGATTGCGTCATGATCCGCCCAATGGCCCGGGCTCTGTTCGCCGTGATCGCCGTCACGCTGGCGCTGGCTCCGGCCGCGAGCGCGCTCCCGGAGCCGCCCGCCGAGCGGTCGGAGAACGTGAGCTGGGTGGCCACCCTCGACGAGCCGAACGGCGTCTCGGCGCGCTTCCGCGGCAGCCAGATGTTCGTCTCGACGCTGCGCGGGCTGTCGGTCTACGACGTGGCCAAGCCGGAGGCCCCGCGCAAGATCGGCTCGCTGAGCCTGCCCCACTTCGAGAACGAGGACGTGGACCTGGGCGGCGACATCCTGCTGATCTCGAACGACCCCTCGGAGGGCAAGGGGATCCTCTACGTGATCTCGATCAAGGACCCGGCCAACCCGGTCATCCTGTCGACCTTCGACACCGGCACGATCTTCGGCTCCGAGGGCGAGGTCTTCTTCGGCACGCCGACGCGCGGTACCGGGCACACCGCGAGCTGCATCCAGGGCTGCAGGTACGTCTACCTCGCCGGTACGGCGGCGGGCATCGACATCGTGGACCTGACCAATCCCGCCGCGCCCAAGTTCGCCGGCAACGTCCGCGTCGAGGAGGCCACCGGCGGGCTGGCGACGCACGACGTCCAGGTGGACGGCGAGGGGCTGGCCTGGATCGTCGGCGCCGGCGGCACGGCCGCGTACGACGTGACCGACCCGAAGAAGCCGAAGCTCGTCCACCGCACCAACGACCAGGGCAAGAGCCGCTACGGCGTCGAGCCCACCGACGGGAAGTCGCTCAACGACTTCATCCACCACAACTCGCACCGGCTGAACAACTCCTCGATCGTCACCGCCCCGCCGGGCAGCGACCCCGCGGCCGAGTCGAGCGTGGTGGTGGTGACGGAGGAGGACTACAACCGCCCGACCTGCGACGGCGCCGGCCAGGTCGAGACCTGGCAGATCGGCGACGACCGGATCCTGCGCCCGCTCGACGACTACGTCGTGCCGGTCGATCCGGCGCGGGCCTCGCTGTGCTCGGCCCACTACTTCGACGAGCGCTCGGGCCTCCTGGCGCAGGGCTGGTACGAGGCCGGCACGCGCTTCCTGGACGTGACCAACCCCGGCGACATCCGCCCGGTGGGCTACTGGATCCCGGAGAAGAACATGACCTGGTCGGTCTACTACCCGCCGACCGACCCCAGCGGCGAGCTCGTCTACTCGCTCGACCACGCGCGCGGCATCGACGTGCTGCGGATCGAGCGGGCCGCGCCGGTCGCGCGCGTGGAGCCGCCGCCGCAGCAGCAGTCGTCCGGCTCGCCGCGGCCGAACGTGCGGGTGG
>JALZEZ010000022.1 GCA_030861775.1 Actinomycetota bacterium | reverse complement strand
GCTCGGCCCGCTGGGCGGGGCCGGCCCCGGCGGTGCGCCCGAGGCCGGTGCCGGCGCGTTCGTGCTCGAGCGCGCCGGGCGGGCGGACGATCCGGGGTCGACCGTCTACCTGACGTTCGCGGGCGACTGGGCCATCGACGTCGTGGACGGCGGCGACGACCGCTCCGAGCTCCTGTGTGGCGTGAACGGACTGGAGCGGCTGTCGTTCAGGCCGTACGTCTCGGGCGGCGCGTTCGACCGGCTGCGCTTCGTGCCCGGTCGTGCCGCCTACGCTCCCCGGTTCCCCTTCGCCGAGGCCTCGATCGCGCGGCTCGCCGGCGCCGGAGAGCTCCTCGACGACACCCACCGCACCGCGTGGGCCACCGTCGTCCCGGGCGACGCGAGCGAGATCGCCTACCTCGCCCAGCCCGCGAGCAGCCCGCTGTACGAGGTCGCGCCCGCGGCCGCCGAAGGCGACACGACGATCTTCGACTGGCTGTCCACCTCCACCCCGCTGCCGAGCGCGGTCGGCTTCGCGCTGCCGTTCGCGCCCTACGCCGGGGTCGATGCCGCCGCGGCGCGGTTCCCGGCGGGCGAGCTGCCGCTGTTCGAGACGCAGGTCCTCGCGCCGGCGCGCAAGGAGCTGGTGAAGCCTTCCGCCCTCGCGAGGCTGCGGAACGCGAGGGCCGCCCGCGCGGCCGGCGCGGCGAGCGAGGGCTCGACCACGGCCACCACTCCGCAGGGCTTCGTGGTCACGCTCGAGGGCGAGAGCTACGGCACGGTCACGCTCGCCCGCTCGAGCGGCCCGGACCTCGCGCTCGAGGACGTCACGCCGGAGCTACAGAACCTGCTCCAGACGAACCAGCTCTTCGCGGTGCTGGTCGATCCGGCGAACCTGGGCGCGTTCGCCGACTCGGTGACGATGTCGCAGTGGGAGCTGGCGGCGCCCGTGGGCGGCGGCTCCACCGCCACCGACTACCGCAATGTCCTGATCCTCAAGTTCGTCGAGGGGACGCTCGAGGACCGGGTCCGGACCCCCGAGAAGTGGATCGACGCGGCGGAGTTCTCGCTGCTCCCGTCCGAGTCGGGGACCCCCGCCGACGTGCGCCTCAGCGGCCTGTCGCAGTGGCTGAGCGACTACGTCGCGGCGGCGCTCGCCGAAGCCGACGCGGGCAACACGCTGTACGCGGACTTCGCGACCGTCGCGCGCGACCCGCGCTGGAACGGGTTCCTGGTCCTGAGGGCGAACGTGACCGGCCTCCCGTCGCAGCTCCAGGGGCTGATGGCCGGTATCGACGTCGCGCAGCTCAACGCGCACCACTTCGGGGCCACGGTCACCCCGGTGACGCCGGGGACGAGCGGCCCGACGCTCGGCCCGAGCAGCCTCTTCGGGCTGATCGACTACCAGCTCCCGGACTACCGTCGCAGCGTGGCCTCCGGCGGCGGGCCCGACCTCCCGATCGGGCTGCCGGTCGCGGGCGCGTACGGCTTCAGCGTGCTCCAGCTCCAGGCGCTGTTCCGGAACGCGGCGCTGGTCGACTTCCGCAGCCGGATCCAGCTCACGGCGAACGAGCTGTTCGGGTCCGCGGTCAGCGCGGCGTACGGCTCGATCGGCCAGGCGCCGGCGACGGGCGTGGTGCTGCGCGGCAGCTACCAGAGCCAGGGCGGCAAGGACGCCTACGTCTTCGAGCAGGACGCCACGACCGTGTTCACGCTCGACGACGGCGTGCTCCCAGCCGTGGCCGTGACCCGCGCTCAGTTCGACACGCTCGGCGAGACCGGCAGCGGCGCCGCGGCGACCACGGTCAGCCGCTTCCTGATGTGGGGCGCGCTCGACTTCGCCGAGCTGGTCGACGGCGCCGGCTCCTCGTTCGACGCGCTGTCGTTCGGCAGCGCGACCGGGACGCCCCCCGCCTCGCTCGGCACGGGGCTGGCCTTCTCGAACCTGAAGATCGACATGGCGTTCCCGACCGCGACGCCGCAGGCGACGACGTTCGCCTTCGACGCGTCCGGCCTGGCGTTCGACCTCGCGACGAGCTCTCCGCGCGAAGGCAGCGCGTTCCAGAGCCTCGAGCTCCAGCTCGACAGCTTCCTCGCCGCGCCCGCGGGCAAGCGGCCCTCCGACTACGGGTACCTGCCGGTGGGCTCGCAGCTGAACACGGCGCCGTTCGACGGGCCCTGGTACGCCGTCGTCTACAAGCTCACGCTCGGCTCACCGGGCGCGCTCGTCGCGACCGCGGGCTTCGAGTCGCGCCTGCTCGTCGGATGGGCGCCGGGCGGTGCGTCCTACAGCGTGGTGACAGGCATCCTGCTGCCCGGCGCCGCGCCCGGAGCCAAGCTCTTCAGCCTCCAGGGCGTCCTGAAGCTCTCGATCGCCTCGGTCCAGCTCCTGCGGCAGGAGGTGGCCGGGAACCCCGGTCGCGAGGCGTTCGTGATCCGGCTGCGCGGGATGGGCCTCAAGTTCCTGGGCGTGGCCAAGCTCCCGCCGGGCGCGACGATCGACCTCTTCCTGTTCGGCGCCCTCGAGGACGGCGGCAGCCTGGGCTGGTACGCGGGGTACCGGAAGTGACGCGCATCCTCTTCTGGAACATCGAGACCTTCGCGCTGAACAAGATCGCCGACCCGAGCACGTCGCCGGTTAAGAAGGGCTCGAAGCAGAAGAAGAACGAGCGGGCGAAGGACCGCCTCGCGTACATCAGGCATGTCTTCGACGTGGTCAAGCCCCAGGTGATCGTCGTGGTCGAGGTGGAGACCGGATACGACGCTCGCGGCCGGTTGGCGCGCGGCGCGGGCCTGAGCGGTTCCGTGCGCCTGTTGGACGAGCTGCGCGGCTCGATGGGCGCGGCGTGGATGCTCATACCGCCGATCCAGACCGGTCCGAAGGAGGCGGTCGCTGTCTACTACGACAGCACCCGCCGGTTCTTCACGGGCCCGTACAGGTGGCCGGGCGGCGCCGAGGCGACAGCGGCCGCCGCAGCCGTCACCGGTGACTACCCCAGCGGTCCCGGTCCCGACCTGATGGCGTGCCTGCCCGATCCAAAGGACGGCGCGAAACCGCGCGGCGCCATTCCGCAGGGGGCGCAGTACAACATCGGCCGCGACGAGCGGCGCTGCGCGGCGCGTACGACGGATTTCACCGCCCGAGTGACGAAGAAGACGATCCCGTGGGGTGACAAGGCGCGGGCGCCGTACATGGTGACGTTCGCGGAAACGAACGCGAAGGGCACGGTCGTCCGCAACCTGACGTTGTTCGCGGTGCACGCGCCCGCCAGTGCGTTCAACGCTCCCACCTACATGGAGTGGCTCTCCGTAACGACACAGATCGTGGACGCACGCGCGGCGAACGAGGTCCGCGTGGTGCTCGGCGACTTCAACGTGAACCTCCTGGACGCGGAGACGTACGAGTTGAAAGCGGCGTACAAGCTGCTGCCGGAGCAGGGATACAAGCGTGCGCTCGACCCGCTCCCCAGCGCTCCCACCCCGCTGAAGGGCTATCCGGGTTACTTCGCCACCCACATCCGCGGCCGCAAGAAGGCCGCGTGCTGGGGAACGACGGAGGCGCCCGCTCGCTACCCCGGATACGCCTACACCGGCAGCGACCAGTGGAAGAACTTCTACGCGATCGACAACATCTTCGTGTGGGGCGCGAAGCCGACGAACTTCACCGTGCTCAACCCGATCGTCGGTACGCCGCTCGACCTGTACGCGCCGAGCTGGTTCCTCCCTCGCCTCGGCGGCCATATCGAGCTGAAGCGGCTGACCGCGGTGCCGCCGTATCCCGCGGCGGCAGGAGCTAACCCGCCCAAGCTCGGACCCCCGAACCTGGGCGGTGTCATCGGCGCCTTTCGCGGCTGGAAGAACTACGGCAGGATCCGAAGCGCCAGCGACCATCTCGCGCTCGCGATCGACGTCTGAGCCCCCGTGGCCGACGGACTCGCAAGCCTCCGGCAGTACCTGACCCAGGCGAAGCCGCCGATCGTCCTCAACGCCGCCTACGTGGTCGCGGGAGGCGCGGCCCCGGTGCCCGGGCTCGACGAGGCCCTGACGAAGGCCTTCCGGCTCGGCAAGTCTCCCGGCCTCGCGGTGGACTTCGACCCCGCCACCGGGGTCGGGCCGATCGACGGCGACCGGTTCGTCGTGACCGGCGTCGCGATCTCGTTCCTCGGCCGTCCCCAGAGCACGTGCGCCGCCCGGCTGCGCTTCAGGGACGGCGCGGGCGCGATCCAGGTGCTGGTCGAGGTCGTCCTGGCGGATTGGGGTTTCTCGACCACGTTCCCCGCGATGACCGGGTTCCCGTTCGACCTTCTCGACTACGCGACGCCCACGTTCGTGTTCAGCACCGAGGCCACGACCTGGCAGTGGAGCGGCGGCGGCACGGTCACCCTCGCCGAGCCGGGCCAGCACTTCGTCGGCACGCTCGCCGTGCCGGACGCGTTCCAGCCGATCTTCGCGCTGGTCAGCGGCATGCCCGCGCTCGATTCGGTGACGATGAAGGGCCCGGCGGAGGTCGACCAGGTCACGATCCTCGACCCGCCGGACCCGCTCGTGCCGCCGGAGGCGCCGGCGGTGCTCTACCCCCAGCTCGATCTGCGCGGCACTGAGAAGGCGCAGGTGGAGGTCTTCATGCTGAAGGCGCACGACCCCGGCGTGGCGCTGACGGTCCCGCCCCCCGTCGACATCGAAGCGGCCGAGCCAGCGGACGAGCTCGGTCTCTTGCCGCTCGGCCCCGACGAGCCGGAGGTCGTGTACGACCAGCCGCCGGAGCTCTCCTTCGTCGCCAAGGTCGACGTGGGGCCGCTCGCGCTCGACCTCCAGGCCACGCTCGACTCCATCCCGGGCCTGTTCGGGTTCGGCGTGATGGTCGACCCCGACAGCCCGGTGAAGCTCACGCCGGGCGACCTGATCGCGCTGGTCGATGGCGGCTCGAGCTCGTTCCTCTCGTCCGTCCCGGGTCCGCTGCAGCAGCTCGTGTCGCGGGTGGGGCTTCAGGGGATCGTCCTGTCCGGGACCACGCAGCCGTCCGCGAAGCTCAATTCGATCGGGGTGTCGATCGGCAGCGAGAGGGGCGGTATCCCGCTGTTCACCGACCCCACCAACGGCGAGGCGTTCGCGCTCGACTCGTTCGAGATCGCATGGACGATCCTCGATCCGCTCGGCAAGCCGCCGCACACCACGCTCGTGGACGTCTCGGCGGAGCTCCATCTGTGGAAGAGCGTGTTCCCCGGGGCGTTCGAGGTCTCGATCGACCAGGACCTGAGCATCGACGGGCGCTACCGGGGCTCGGTCTCGCTCGCCGCGCTCCTCTCGGGGATCACGATGGGGGCGATCCAGCTCCCGGCGGGCGTCGCGGTCGAGTTCTCGGACTTCACGGTCCAGGTCGACCCGTCGGCGAAGTCGTACTCGCTGGCCTGCACGCTCGACGCGACCGTGGACTTCGTGAAGCTCGGACCGCGGCCGCTGATCGCGATCGACGAGATGGAGCTGACCCTCGCGGCGAGCACCCCCACCGCCGCCGGCGGCTCGAAGAAGACGGCCTACCGCGCCGGCATCGCCGGCTTCATGTCGATCGGCCCGCTGGCGGCGAACGTGAGCGTGCGGTACGACGGCACCGCCTCGCCGCCGGTCTGGAACCTCGACGCGCGGCTGGCGCTGCCGCTCCGGCTCTCGGACCTGCTCACCCAGCTCTTCCGCGCGTACGACCTCCCGAGCTTCCTGCCCGGGACGGTCGAGGTGACCGCGGTCGCGGTGGGGGCCGAGATCCCGACCGCGGGCCCGTCGCCTCCCGCGGCCGGGTCCGCGCCCAGGTACGACGTCTCGGCCGCCATGACGTGGGACCTCTCCGAGCAGGCGGGGTTCGAGCTCGGCGCCGCGGTCGGGCTCCGGTACGACGGCCGCCGGCCCGGCAGCGAGTTCTCCGGCTCGGTCGTCGGCAGGGTCCACCTGAACAGCTTCGGGACCGACGTGGAGGTCGGCTACCGCTTCGGCACGGCGGCGGCCGACGCGCTCGACCTCGGGCGGCTCCACCAGGCGGCCACCGCCGCCGGAGACAGCAAGACGCTGTGGATCGCATGGGAGGGGATCAGAGGCGAGTACTCGATCGACCAGAGGAAGCTGACCCTGACGCTCGCGGGGTGGAGCGCCGGCCGCGTGATCCAGTCGCTCGTGCGGACCGTCGGCGACCCCTACTTCACGCTCGATCCCCCGTGGGACTTCCTGAACCAGATCTCGCTCGACGGGCTGAAGCTGATCTGGGACTTCAACCCCGGCGTCGCCAACCGCCTGTCGGCCTCGTACAAGCTGTCGTCGCCGGTCAGGCTCGGCTTTCTGACCGTCAACGGGCTCGACTTCATGCGCGGCGCGGACGGCCAGGTGAAGCTCGCGATCGCGGGCAGCACCACGATCAGCAGCCTCCAGGGCCCGCTCTTCGACCCCACCAGGGGTCAGGACGTGAGGAACCTCCCGGCGGTGCCCGGGCAGGGGAGCCAGTACTTCGACCTCCTGCTGCTGATGCTCGGGCAGCGGATCGCGATCCGCGACGCGGGCAAGTTCGACTCGACGAAGGCGGTGATCGACGCACTGGAGAAGATCCCGACCTCGAGCGGCGGGACCAACCCGGTCAACCCGACCGGCGGCGGGTACCGCGAGCCGTACTACGACCGCTCGCGCGACTGGCTGGTGGCCGCGCACTTCGGCCTGCTGAAGGTGGGCCCGGCCTACACGTTCGAGTGCATGGTCGTCTTCAACGACCCGGACCTCTACGGGCTGCGGCTCGCGGCCAACGGCGACAAGGCGAAGGTGCTCGCCGGGCTCGTCATCGACGTCCTCTACAAGAAGGTCACAGACGACGTCGGCGTCTACCAGATCGACTTCACCTTCCCGAAGGCGATCAGGCAGATCGACCTGGGCGCGTTCTCGGTCACGCTCCCCACGATCGGGGTCGACATCTACACGAACGGGGACTTCCTGTTCGACTTCGGGTTCCCGTACAACCTCGACTTCTCGCGCTCGTTCGGGCTCCAGGCGATCATCATGGGCGTCCCGGTGCTCGGGGCCGCGGGCTTCTACTTCGGGCGGCTCAGCATCGGCTCCGCGGCGGGCCTGCCGCGGAGCACCCCCGGCCGCGAGCTGATCGGGTCGTTCAGCCCGGCCATCGTGTTCGGGCTGGGGATCCAGCTCGGGGTGGGGCGGACCTTCCAGAAGGGACCGTTCAGCGCGGGCTTCAGCATCACCGTGTTCGGGATCGTCGAGGGCGTGATCGCGGCGTGGCATCCCCCCGACGGCGCCGCGAGCGCGTCCGCGAGCTCCCTCCAGGGCGACTACTTCTTCCGCCTGAAAGGCACCTTCGGGATCATCGGGAAGCTCTACGGCTCGGCCGACTTCGGGATCGTCAGGGCGGACGTGAGCCTGACGGTGACGCTGTCCGCGCAGATCACCTACCAGGCGTTCGAGGACATCGAGCTGGCGGCCACAGCGTCGGTCAGCGTCAGCGTGTCGATCCGGATCGACCTCGGGCTGTTCTCCTTCACGATCAGCTTCTCGTTCTCGGCGACGATCACCGCCCAGCTCACGATCCAGGTCGGCGACCACGACCCGCCCTGGTACCCGAAGTCGCTGTCGCGATCGCGGGCGGAGATCGAGCTCGCGCTGCTCGAGGCGCCACTCGATCCGCCGCGGCCGCGGACCGTCACCGGCGTATCCGATCCGCCGACGATCAACCTGCACCCCGCGCCGCAGTTCACGGTCATGTCGCCCGGCGGCACGGCCCTGTCCGACCAGCAGGGCGCCTTCGTCCTCCTCGTCGCCACCGACGCGCCCACCGCCGACCGCACCGGCAACCGCGAGTCGTCGTCGTTCGGCTCGCTCTGCGAGCGGCTCTTCCCCTGGGTGATCGACGCGCTCTCGAACAGCGACGGGGCGACGGAGGTGGACCTCGCGAACGTCGACACGCGGATCGTGTCGAGGACGGAGCTCCAGCACATGGTGAAGCGACTGGCTGCCAATCCGATCGCGGAATCCGACATCGAGACGAAGCTGCTCGAGCCGGCCTTCACTGTCGTGCTCGGCCCGCCGGCGACGCCGCGGCGGAGCGCCGCCCTCCAGGCCGGCGCCACGATCTTCCCGCCGTTCACGGGCCTCACGCTGACGGTGCCCGCCAAGAGCGGGAGCGGGACGGCGACCGTCGCGCTCGCCGACTACGTGAAGGTCACGCCCGGCTACCGGGACGAGCTGAACGAGCTCTTCGACCGGCTCGCGGCGCGCGTCGAGCAGGAGTCGGGCGGCGACGCCGCCGTGGAGGCCGCCGACGGCGGCCCCGAGCCGCTCGCGCGGTTCGTGTTCGAGGACTGGTTCGCGCTGGTCGCTCGGCAGCTCCTTCAGGCTGGGGCGGACGCCATCGGCGACTACGCCTATCCGCTCGACCCGAGCAACGACTCGATCAAGTCGATCCAGGCCTGGGCTCACGCACGCGGCAACACCGGCGTCGGGCCGATCGACGTGGCCGCTCCGAACCTCGCCCACCCGCTGACGGCGGGCAAGCCGCTGAACATCGCCGGCGCCACGTACACGGTGCAGCAGCAGGACTCGCTCCAGGCGGTCGCGGCCCGCTACACCGACACGGAGAATCCCGTTCGGTGGGTGGTCGACCCGGCGCAGGTGGCGCTCGCCAACCAGGCGCTCCAGGGCCTCGTGAGCGCGGGCGTGGAGGTGGAGCTCGGCGGCGCTACGTACCGGACGGACGCCGGGGAATCGTTCGCGAGCCTCGCGGCCGCCCTCGGCACGACCGTCGAGCTGCTCGCGGCCGACGCCGCGCTCCAGCAGCGGAAGGACCTGCTCGCGCCCGCTGTCGTGGTCGGGATCCCGACCTTCGCCTACACGGTGACCGACGGGGACACGCTCCAGTCGATCCAGCAGCGGTTCGACGTACCGCTCGCCGCCCTGGTCGAGGACGACGCCAACTACGCGCTGGCCGGGCTGTTCGCGTCGCCCGCCGGCGGGCCCGGGTTCCGGATCGCGGGCCTGGACACGCTCAACGTGGCGGACGTCTGGGGCGCGATCGCGCGCACGGACCAGATCGCGCAGGTCGCCGGCATGGTCGCCCGCTTCCAGCTCCACGGGATGCGGCTGCCGGTCGAGAGCGGCCTGACGCTCCCGCAGAGCGGGTTCCTCTATCCGACCGGGGAGCCCGACTACGGGCTCTACCAGCTCACCGGGCAGCAGTTCCCGGCGCCGCCGATCACGCCGGGCGACACGTACACGATGACGCTCGCGAAGGACTCGACGCTGGACTGGCTCGAGCTTCCGCAGCCGAGCGTGGACATGACCGAGCAGGCCCGCGAGCTCTACTACGTCCTGGAGTACGCGCGCGCGAACCCCTTCGAGCCCGGTGGGCTCACGCTGGAACCCGAGCCCGCCGTGGTGACCGAGCCGAAGCGGTGGCCGCTGCGGACCAGCACGCCGTGGTCGAGCTCGGACGAGGGCGAGATCACGAGCCTCTCCGATCCGAGCCGCACGAGCCCGGCCGACGCGGCCGGGCCGCAGGTGACCCCGATCGTGTGGGACCTGCCGGACGCGCTGCTGGCGCCCGTCGCGGCGCGCCAGGGCGCGCTGGAGCGCAGGGGTCTCTCGACGCAGGCGGCACTGCCCTACCTGCCGGTGGTGAGGCCGGGAGTCGCGACGACCGATCCGGCGAGCGGCCACACCTCCACCACCCACCTGGACGGGTTCGCGTTCGCGACCCGGATCCAGTTCGAGGTGAAGCGGCTGGCCCAGACCGACGACCTGGCTCCGCCGCGGCCTGGGCAGAACGCCGCCGTCCCGCCGGGTCCCGGCGACACGGGGCCGCCGCCGGCGCTGGCGCCGTACAACTACGAGCTCGTGGGGCCGAGCCCGGCCGACGCGGTGCTGCTGGAGCGGCTCCTGACCGCCGCCGACTCGGTGGGCAAGGACCTCCTCGCCCACCTGTTCCTGCTCTACCCGTGCGCCGGGCCGGCCTCGCCGGGTCTGACGAGCCGCGGCCGTGCCGAGTTCCTCAGCTTCATCACCCGCACGAACCTCTCGACCGAGACGAATCCGCCGGGCCTCCGGGAGCTGCGCGTGGAGGCGGCCGAGCAGCCCACCGGGATCGCCCGCCCGGACGAGTTCGTGCAGCTCCTCTGGGAGCTATCCACGGTCCGCTCGGGCGGGTACTACCTGCACTACCAGGTCCTCGCCGACGGCACGGGGCTTCCGGACACGCTCTTCGACTCGACCGGATCGGCGAAGCTGACCCTGCTGGTGGCGTACGACCGGAGCCTGAGCGCGGGAACGCGCGTCACCGACTACGTGAACGCGCTCGTGACCACCGATCCGGTGGACGTGGCGAGGTCGGTGGTCACGGTCGAGTCGCGATCCGAACCGGTGCCGTCGCGGCGCCTGACCGGCGTCGAGACGCTCGCGAACGTGGCGGCGCTCTACGGGACCGATCCGGGCCTGCTCGCGAGCCTCAACGCGGAGGTCGCGTTCGCCGGCGGGTCGCACGTGCCGATCGCGGGCGTGGTCCATCAGGTCTCGCCCGCCGACGTGGCCACCGGCGACCCGCTGACGGCGATCGCCGCGTACTACTCGCGCGGCGCTCAGGCGCCGATCTCGAAGGCCGACCTCACCGGCTTCAACCCGGGCGTGACGGCGACGCTCGGCGCAGCGGTCCGGATCCCGCCGCTGACGTGCGTCCCGAGCACGAGCGGCGACGGCCCGGGTCCCACGTTCGCCTCGCTCGCGGCCTACTACGGCCTGTCGTACGACGCGCTCGGGTTCTGCGCCCGCTCAGTGCCCGGGCTGTACCCGCCGAGGACGCTGACGGTCGACCCGCTCGAGCGCGACGTGCACCCGGGCGTCGGCAACGGGAACGCGGGGGTGTCGCTCACGCGCAGCGCCCTGCCCGATCCGCCCGCGTACCTCGAGTCGCTCTACACGATGATGTCCGCGGGCGTCCTCGGGACGCCGTTCTTCGACGCGAGCCCCCAGGGGCTGCCGTTCGGGCCACGCACGTCGCACACGGCGGAGGAGGCCCATGCGCTGCGCGACCCGGAGCGCCGGCGCGCGAGCCTGGCGGCCGCGGCCGGCGGTCCTCTCGAGTACGTGCAGGTGCTGGGCTACGGCGCGTTCGCGCGGGCGAACGCGGCGCCCGCGGGTGACGCCGGCGGCCCGCTTCCCCCGGCGAGCGCGAACCCGTACGCGGGCGTGGGCACCCTCGTCCAGCTGCACCTGCGCTGGCTCGACATCTTCGGGAATGAGATCGTCTCCGCTCTCGGCCAGCCGCCGTCCGGGTACCAGGGCCCGCTCAACGACGTGCCGGTGTCGCTCCGGTACTCCGATCGGATCGTCGGGCTCGGGCAGTGGCCGAACGTCCGGGCGGACTACTCCTACGGCGGGTCCGCGGGCGCTCCGGAGCTGACCGTCGAGCTCCGGCTGGAGATCTGCGCCTACGACGAGTCGGCGAGCGGCTGGCAGCAGGCCGCGGCGAACGACCTGGAGACGTTCACGCGCGTGTACTTCCAGCTCAACCAGGACTACGGCCCGCTGAAGATCCCAGGGCTCGCGGGCTGGGCGATCACGATGTCGCTCGAGAACACGCTGCTCGAGCAGCCGGAGCGGAGCCTGCCGGACGACGAGGCGCGGCAGGTGCGCGATTTCGTGTCGGCATGCCTCGCATACGTCTGGCGGCGGGCGCAGGGTCAGCCCGGCGGGGACGTGCCCGAGGCGTCGCTCACGCTCCCGGTCGCGACCGCCGACGTGGCGGCCGCGGACGTGATCCCGCTGGCTCTCCGGTTCGTCCTGACCCGGCAGGCGGAGCTCACCGAGCCGGGCCTGCGTGACGTGGCCGGCGGCCTCCGCGACGCCACCGAGATCAAGCCGCGCACCAGCTCCCCGGCGAGCAAGCCGTGCGCCGAGCGGTCCACCGAGCCCGTCTCGGTGTCGATCGACCAGTTCGCGAGCGATGCCGAGGCCGTGCTGGTCACGCCGGCGTGGCAGCTACGCGTCGGCACGAGCGCCGCGGGGCCGGGCGGCGGCGGGATCGACGGGCACACCCTGTGGGCCGTGCGGATGGCCAAGGCCGGAGGCGACGGCCTCGGCTACACGATCGACCCCGGGCCCAGCTTCTACGCACCGGAGCCGGTGGCGACCGCGCTGCGCGACGGCCAGGCCACGATCGGCAGGTACGAGACCGGGAAGAAGTTCGGCGTCGACAGCGACACGCTCACCTTCGCCGGCGTCGACATGAACGCCTGGGCGCAGCAGGCACTGGCCGCGATCGACGCTTTCCTGACCCCCACCTACACGGCGCCGGCCTTCGTGGTGGACGAGCTGCTCGTGCCCGACGATCCGCAGGAGAACGGGTGGCTGGCGAAGATCCTCCGGCACAAGGAGACGCTGGCCGCGGCTGTCGCGCGCACCGTGAAGCCGGTGCTCGAGTCGAGCGCCTCGGACGAGCCGACGCGGGTGGCCGCCGAGGACAAGCTCCACCAGACGCTGCTCAACCAGCTCGGCGCGGCCTTCACGGTGACCGCCGTAGTCGTCTTCCCGGTCTCGGACGCGGCGGACGCCCAGCCGCTGCCGCCGGGCGTCGTCGCGCCGCCGCGCTTCTACGGCCAACCGCTCGCGGACCTCGTCGACTCCGCGCCCGCGTCGGCGGACGCGCCGCAGGGCCAGGCGAACTTCGCGCTGTCGAGCGCGAAGGTGCCGCTCACCCCCGGCGGCGACTCGCGGCTCGCCTTCCTGTTCAGCTCGAAGAGCGCGGCCGAGCAGGCCTTCGTCCCGCTGAAGATGACCTACTCGATGTCGCACCTGGAGCACGACATCCGCCACGTGCCCGGGATCGACGGGTACGAGCAGAGCCGGTGGATCCACTTCGTCACCGGGCCGTTCGAGTCGCCGCTGTCACCCCCCTCCGGAGAGGTCGTCAAGGTGCCGGTGGTGCTGCGCGCGTTGCCGCAGCCACCGTCTCTGACGACGCAGACCGGCACGCCGATCCACCGCGACGGCAATGGCCAGCGGTCCCCGGACGAGACACCGGATCAGCTCGCGCGCTGGAACTACGCGTTCGCCCACCTCTACCGCGCGGCGGCGCAGGACACCGTCTCGGCGACGGTCGAGTTCAATCGCGGCAAGGTGGGTCCGCTGGGGAGCGGGGCCGACGAGGCCGCGGCCCTGTTCGGCGCGCTGGCGCAGTTCGTGACCGACGAGCCGGCCATAGCGGCGGACCTCGAGGCCTTCCTCCGGCCTGTCGACGGCAACAGCAAGGCGACCGACGCGGGCGTCGTGAACGCCGGCTACGCGATCGCCGCCTTCGAGGCGATCACTGGCGATCTGGCGTCCGCCTACGACGCGTGGTCGCGCCGAAGCCCCGCGCCCCGGACGGACGTGGAGGGCCCGGTCCACGTGGTGTACGAGTTCGACATCGGGCTCGTGCGGGGACCCGCTGACCGCGCGAGGGTGGAGATATACGCCGACGAGGGCGTCCCCCTGCCGCGCGTCGACCTGGACCCCGACCTCTACGAGCGACACGACGTGACGCCCGACGCGCCCGCCCGCGCCGCGTACGAGTACAGCGTCAAGGGCGCCGCGCCCGCGACGTGGCTCGAGTACGAGGACGCGCTGGGGATACCCAGCCGCGTCGTGACCTACGAGGGCCTGGACGTGTTCGCCCGGCAAGACGGCTACTCGACGATCTTCGTCGAGCGCAACGTGCACCTCGGTGCCGACAGCCCGACGACGACGACGTTCAGGTTCCGCACGCCGGACGTCCGGTTCGCGGACCGGCTGGTCCCGCTGATCGCCCACGGTGGCTACGACCTCGGATCGGTGGCACCCGCGCCGGCCGCGCTCGCCACCTACCTGACGAAGTTCTTCGACTCGCTGCTGTCGTCCGCCGACGGGCAGAGGGTGGCCGTGAAGATGGCGAGCGGCTACAGGTTCCGCCTGGTGCCCGCGGGCACGGACATGCCGGCCACGCTGCTGCCGATCCACCTGCTCCCGCCGACCGGCACCACGCCCCCCGGCACACCCTCCTTCGTCCCAGCGGTCGCGGAGGCGGTCGAGACGTGGCTCGCCTCCCACCCGCGGCCGTCCGACCCGGATGCCGAGATCACCTTCGGCCTGGAGGTCTTCGCGGCCGAGGGGCTCGAGCAAAAACCGCTGTTGACGGTCGAGGACCTCCACGTGCGCCTCGGCGACCTGACGCTTGCGGCGCAGGCGTGACGGCCGTTCCGCGCGGGTCGGCTACCGCGGCTCCGCCCGCTACTCGTACACCACGAAGTCCGGCTGGGGCCGGAGCGCGAGCACCTGGGCCGGCGTCATCTCGCGGCCGTCCTCCTCGTATAGCACAGCGGCGCGAGCGGGGTCGTCTTCGGGTACGCGAGCTACCTGCTCTCGTGGCAGGGGGCACCTGTTCGGCGGGATCGGCGGCGTGGTGGCGGCGCGGGCGCTGGCCCCGAAGCGCCCGTCCGAGCAGCGGACCTGAGGTCGCGGCTCAGCACCCGAGCAGCCGCAGGGTCGCGTTGGCCGCCTTCAACGCGGCCTGGACCCGCTTGATCTCCCTCACCACGTCGGGCTTCGGGCGGGGCGGCGGGTCCCGGTCCTTGCCGGTCAGCTCGCGCTGGAGCCGTCGGAGCTTGGCGTTGAGATCACGGAGCTGGCGCTTCAGGAGGGCGCAGACATCTGCCGGGGGGTCGAGCGGACCGGGGCCGGGCGGGACTTGCCCACCCGCGTCTTCGATACACCTCTTCAGCTCCGCGTTCGCCGCGGCGAGCTCGGCTTGCAGCCGCTCGAGGTCTCCGAGCAGGGTCAGGCGCGTGGGATCGGTGACGGGAAGCTCGGACACCCTGCGGAGAAGCCCGGCGACGGCCTCTCTCGCCTGCCGTACACGGTCCGCCTGCGGCTGACATTGGGGCGGTATGTCCGCCACCGGCTCCTCCCTTCGCGGCGACCAAGTGTGCCAGCCGGTGCCCTCGCGGTGAATCCGACGAGTGGGGGGGAGATCTCGCGATTGGCGCATAAGCGCCCCTGGTCCGCAACTCTCGAGTCAGGCGCGTTTTCAGTGCGGACGTGGCCCGGCTCGCACCCATATTTGTCCTGCTCCTCCTCCTGGTGGCGGCACCGGCTCAGGCTGGGGTGGCCAGCATGGAGAGCGAGGCGTTCAGGTACAACGCGTACGCGGGTGAGGTGAACGACGTGACCGTGACCGTCGAGGGGTCGCGGACGCTGCTGCTGCGAGACGCGACGGGTCAGGTCGACGTCGGCGAGCGCTGCACGAAGCTCTCCGAGCACGAGGCACGCTGCAGCGCACGCGCGGGGCGCGAGCTGTTCCGCTTCCAGCACGTCGTCCATCTCCAGGACGGCAACGACAAGGCCCGCGGCCCGGCGATCATCCGTGGCGGCGACGGCGACGACGAGATCGTCGACGAGACCGACTTCACCGGGAACCCGAACGCCGGCTACGGCTTCACGGAGACCTCGGGCGACGCGGGGAACGACACGGTCGTCGGCGCGGGCAAGGGCGGCGAGGGCAACGACGTGCTGCGCGCGCTTCCCGGCCGCTACGCGGAGCTGTACGGCGGCCCCGGGGACGACCGGCTCGAGGGCGGGACCGCCGACGACTTCCTCGTCCCGGGGCCCGGCTCGGACCACGTCGTGAGCGGCGGCGGGCGCGACGTGCTCAGCTTCGACGACAACCCCCTCGACGTCGTCGCGCCGCAGGCGCCGGTCGCCTTCAGCCTGGAGAACGGGCCGCAGGGCGGGCGCACGGGCGAGGCCGACACCTACGAGGGGACGTTCGTCGAGGTGCGCGTCGGCTCGTCCCCGGGCAGCGTGGTGACGGGCAACGACCTGAACAACCGGCTCGCCGGGCTCGGCACGCTGCGCGGCCTCGGCGGCGACGACGAGCTGGTCACCAGCCCCTACCGGCTCGCCGGGAACGCCACGAGCGACGACCGGCTCGAGGGCGGCGACGGCGACGACCTGGTGGTCGGCGGCTACGACGCCGACAGCCTCGACGGCGGCTCGGGCGACGACCGGATCGTGGCGTGGGACGAGGGAGACCTCGACGGCGACTCGCCGGGCCGGGGCATCGCCCCGATGGCCGACACGATCGTGTGCGGCGCGGGCCACGACCGCATCGACGTGGACTCGGCGGACCCGCGACCCGCGGACTGCGAGATCGTCGCGCTGATCACCAAGCTGACCGCGACGATCACGGGCACGCCGATCGACGACGTGATCGAGGGCTTCAGCACGAGCGGCACGCGCGACCGCATCCTCGGCGGCGACGGCGACGACCAGATCGAGGGGCTCCTCGGTCCCGACGCCCTGTTCGGCCAGGACGGCAACGACAGGCTGGTCGGCGAGGCCGCGGGCGCCGAGCGGCCCGGTCCGCGGGGTAATCCCGGGGAAGCCGACATCCTGTCCGGCGGCGCGGGCAACGACCACCTGATCGGCGGCTACGGGGCCGACCGGATCACGGGCGGCTCGGGGATCGACCGGATCTCGGGCGGCGACGAGAACGACACGATCGGCGTGCGCGACCGACGCCGCGACAAGGTGCGCTGCGGCCGCGGTCGCGACACCGTGACCGCCGACCGCGGCGACAGCGTCTCGCGCGACTGCGAGCGCGTGCGCAGGCGCTAGCCGCGCCCTACAGCGCTACTTCAGCTTCCACCCGCTGCAGCCGACGTCGTTCTCGCAGATCCGGAACTCGCGGGCGTCGAGCGGCAGGGGGTCGTACACGCAGCCGGAGTTGGTGGTCGTGTCCCAGGAGCCGGCGAAGATGGTCCAGCTCGGCGCCATGTAGACGCGCCAGTGGGCGCGCACGGCGTGTCCGTCCGCCTCCCCGTCGCACGCCCGGATCGTGTCGTGCACCTCGTTCACGCACGCCTTGTCGTAGGTGTGCTCCACGCAGGTGGCGTGCGCGCCGGCGGACGGTGCGCCCGCGAGGGCCATGCCCGCCCCCACGACCGCCACCGAAATCGCGATCCGAAATGTGTCCTTCACCGTCGCCCCCTCGGTCGTGCCTGCGTGCCGGGCGACCCTCCCACACCCGGTCTCGCGGAGTCAAGGGGCGGCTACTCGTACACGACGAAGTCCGGCTGGGGCCGCAGCGCGAGCACCTGCGGCGGCGTCATCTCGCGGCCGTCCTCCTCGTAGAAGAGCTTGAAGCCGTCGTAGAGGCCGTCGTTCGCGCGGGCCAGGCGGCGATAGGTCCCCTCCTTCAGCCGCCGCGACCCGACGCCGTCGATCGAGATCGTCACCGCCACCCCGTCGCGCTGGCGGACGCGCGAGCGCCGGCGGATCATGTTCGGCGTGAACTGGTGGGCGACGAGCAGCTTCTGCGGGAGGTCTTCGCGGCGGACGATCCGGTCGAGGTAGGCGGAGACCGCGTTGATCTCGCCGGCGTCGGCCGAGCCGATCACCTTGCCCGGGCGCTGCCCCGGGCCCATGCGCCACTCGGGGTCGAGCGCCACGCCCACGTGCGGATCGGACAGGAAGCGACGGTAGGGCCGGAGCTCGTCCATGAAGGTCGAGCGTCCGGGCTGGATGTGGATCAGCAGCAGCGCGCGGGCCCTGCGCGCCGCGGCCAGGTGGCGCTCGACGATGCGCAGCGGGCGCCGGTAGCGGAACTTCCCGTCCGGGCCCGGCGTGGCCGAGCAGATCGTGGCCAGCAGGTCGAGCGCGGGCAGCACCGGCCGCCCGCGGCGGTGGTACGGGCGCGCCTGGCGGCGCAGCCGCCGGACCGCGCGGTCGAGCGAGCCCACCC
>JALZEZ010000143.1 GCA_030861775.1 Actinomycetota bacterium | reverse complement strand
GGACCCACCGGCCCCGGGTCGCCGCGCTCGGCGGCCGTGCCCGGGATACCCTGCGCTCCCTGCGGCCCCTCGGGACCGCGGGCGCCGGCCGGCCCCTGCGCGCCGGCCTCGCCCTTCGGTCCCTGGGCCCCGCGCTCACCGGCGGATCCCCTCGCTCCCTCCGCGCCACGCTCTCCCACCGCACCCGGAACCCCCCGCTGGTTCCAGGTCAGCGTGCGCTCGGTCCGCCGGTTGCACTCCCGCGCCGCGTCCACCACCCGAAGCGCTCCCGTCCGCTTGTGGTGGCAGGCGACGATCCGCCCGTCCGACCCGGGAATGGCGGCTACCGCGAGCCCGCTGCTCGCCATGACAAGCGCGATCAGCGACATCGCCGTCGCAGGCGAGGGCCGTCGCAGCCTGATCCGGGCCAGACGAGGCATGGACCACCAACGTGTCAGGGATCGAGCGCCGGGCGGCCGATCTGGACGGATGTACGAGGACGGGCCAGAAGTTGCGCCGCTGCGCCAGGCAGGAGTAGGGTCGCGCCACCCCTACGGAGGAGCCCTCATGTTGCGCAGACTGCGCAGTCATCTGACGTACGCCAACGTCATGTCGAGCATCGCCGCGTTCGCCGCGCTGAGCGGGGTGGCATGGGCGGCCACGCTCCCCCGCAACAGCGTCGGCACGCCGCAGCTCAAGAAGAACGCCGTGACCAGCGCCAAGATCAAGAGCGGCCAGGTCACCGGCCGCCACGCGAAGGACAACACCTTCACCGGCACCGACATCGCCGAGGGCAGCCTCGCGCAGGTCCCGTCCGCGGCGAGCGCGGACAACGCGACGAACGCCGCCAACGCGACGAACGCCGCCAACGCGACGAACGCCGCCAATGCCGTGAACGCGGCGAATGCGGCCAACGCGGCGAACGCCGACAACGCCACGAACGCGGCGAACGCCACCACCGCCGCGACCGCCACGAACGCCGAGCAGCTCGGCGGCCTGGGACCGGGGACCTACAACATCGGCCGCGCGTACGCCTACGTCAACAAGGAAGGTGGGATCGAGCCGGGCCGCAGCCGCAACGTGGTGTCCGCGGTCAAGCCGTCCAGCACCACCGGCCTCTACTGCGTGACGCTCGCGCCGGGCATCGACGTGAACTCGATCGCGCCGATCACCACGCTCGACAAGCACGACAGCGCGCTCACGGTCCCGCCGGGCGGCGTAACGGACTCCCAGGGCTTTCTCGAATGGGACTCGGTTCCCGAGGACTGCCCGGCCGGACAGCTGGAGTTCGACAGCCTCAGGGTGACCCACAACGCCACCGGCAACCAGATAACCAACCAGCGGCACGACCAGTCGTTCATGTTCCTGATCCCGTAGCCGGACGGCGTCCGCCACAATTGCCCCAGCGAACTTCCAGGAGGGGCAGTGGCGACCACACAGGCGAAGACGAGCAGCAACGGAGCGAGCGGGGCCGAGGGCAACCCCCCGCTCGAGTCCTACAACCCCGCGACCGGGGAGCGGCTCGGCGCCGTGCCCACGCTCCGGCCGGAGGAGGTGCAGGCGGTCGTCGACGACGTGGGCGAGGTCCAGCCGTTCTGGGCGCAGCTCCCGCTGTCCGACCGCGCGCGCTACATGCGCCGCACCGCGCAGGTGCTGATCGACAACCTCGACGACATCACCACCCTCCTCTCGCGCGAGCAGGGCAAGGCCAAGGCCGAGTCGTACGCGATGGAGCTGATCCCCACGATCGACGCGCTCCACTGGATCGCCGACAGCGGCCCCGAGATCCTCGCGCCGGAGAAGGTGCGCCGCGTGCCGATCTTCGCCAAGACCAAGAGTCACTGGTTCTCCTACGAGCCGCTCGGCGTGGTGGGCGTGATCGCCCCCTGGAACTACCCCTGGTCGATCCCGTTCGGCGAGGTGGCCATGGCGCTGATGGCCGGCAACGGCGTGGTGCTCAAGCCGGCGTCGCTCACCCCCCTGATCGGCGATCGGATCCGCTGGGCGTTCGAGCGCGCCGGGCTCCCCGAGGGGATCGTGCGGACCGTGCACGGCGGCGGCAAGGTGGGCAACGCGCTGGTGGAGTCGACCGCGGCGAAGATCTTCTTCACCGGCTCGGTCGAGATCGGCCGCAACGTCGGCATCGCGTGCGCGGAGCGGCTGAAGGGCTGCGTGCTCGAGCTCGGCGGCAAGGACTCGGTGATCGTGCTGCCCGACGCGAACCTCCAGCACGCGATCGACGGCACCGTCTGGGGCGGGTTCGCGAACGCCGGCCAGACCTGCTCGGGGATCGAGCGCGTCTACGTGATGCGCGAGATCGCGGACCGCTACGTCGACGGCGTGGTCCAGGCCGCCAAGCGCCTGCGCGTGGGCGACCCTACGCGGCCCGACGTCGAGATCGGCCCGATGGTCTCCGAGGACCAGTACGACATCGTCGTGGAGCTGGTCGACGACGCCGTCGCGAATGGCGCCACCCTGCACTGCGGCGGCCCGGTCGAGCCCGACGGGCTGAGCGGCAAGTTCTACGCGCCGGCGGTCCTGACCGGCGTGACGCCGGACATGCGGATCATGCGCGAGGAGATCTTCGGCCCGGTGGTCCCGATCACGGTGGTCGACTCCGAGGAGGAGGCGGTCGAGCTCACGAACGACTCCGAGTTCGGCCTGGGCAACTCGGTCTGGACGATGGACCGCGAGAAGGCCGAGCGGATCGCCGAGCGGCTCGAGAGCGGCATGGTCTGGCTCAACGACCACATGTACACCCACGGCCTGTGTGGCTGCGCGTGGGGCGGCGTGAAGAACTCGGGCCTGGGCCGGGCGCACTCGAAGCACGGGTTCTACGAGTGCGTGAACGTGAAGCAGGTGGCCTGGGAGCCGTCGCTCGTCCGCAGCTTCTGGTGGCACCCGTACGACGAGTCGAACACCCGCGGCCTGCACGCCGCGGCACAGCTCCTCTACGGGCGCGACGAGGACAAGGCGAAGGCGCTGCGGCGCGGCGCCCGGCCGCTCGCGCGGCTGGCGCGGAAGACCGTGAAGGCCACGCTGGGGCGCTGATTTGCTGACGCCGCCCCGCTGGCGGCGCTTGCGCGACCGCGCCACGCGCGCGACCATCTCGGGCCGTGCTCTCGAAGCTTGCAGCGCTCAGGTGGCTGTTCGGGATCCTGGGATCCGCGGTCCTGATCCTGGGGGTCACGGTGTCGGTGCTCGTCGGTGAGTCCGGCCCCACCGAGGGCGAGGACGCCTATCCGGCGAGTCCGGCCGCGCCGGGCGGTTACGCCGACCCGGGCGGCTACGCCGGCCCGGGCGACTACGGGGAGCCCGAAGACCATGTCCCGGCGCCGACCGGCGAGGCGCCCGGCCGGCGCCCCGCGCAGCCGGTGGTCGGCCCATGCCAGGGTGCCGGCGGTGCAACCGCCACGATCGAAAGCGGGTTGACCGTTCCCGCCGGGCTCCAGAACACACGCGCCGTGGCCGTGGGCGAGGACGCGTCCAGGCTGTACGTGTCGGCCGAGGTCGACGGCGTGACCGCGACCTGGCTGGTCGTCGAGAGCTACGACGTCTTCGCCGCGACCCAGGAGGCTGGTGCGATCTCGGAGTTCCCGCCCGCCTCGCCCGACGAGCCCGGCAGCGCGGCCGCGATCCAGGCGTCGCAGGAGTGCCCGAGATGACCACGGGCACCGCGCGAGCGACCGCGCCGAACGCAGCGGCAGGTCCGCCGCTCCTGCCCGACTGGTGGCGGGCCACGCTGCGCTCGGTCCCGATCACGCTCGCGCAGCTCGTGATCAGCGGGGTGCTGGTCTGGGCGCTCCAGTGGTGGCTCGCGCCGGATTGGCTCGTCAGCACGCGCGCGGGCCTCACGACCACGCTCCAGGTCGTGCCCGCCGTGATCGTGGCCATCTACGTCTTCCTGCTGGGCTCCGCGTTCGTCATCGCGGAGCAGGCGACGAGCACGTACAGCTCGCGGGCCATACCGCTCGTCCTCCTCGGTTCGGACCTCCGCCATCAGCTCATGCGCGCGCTGCTGCTCGCCGTCGCGGCGGTGCTGCTGAGCGGTCAGGTGCCCGACAGCGGGGCGCCCCCCGACGCCGTCACGGCGGCCGTTGCCACGATCGCGATCGCGACGGCGACACTGCTCCCGCTCTCGGCCGTGGTGCTTGCGGTCCTGTTCGCCGTCCACACGCATCCCCGCGCCTTCGTCGAGCGGGTGCTCGTACGGGACATCGAGCGCGACCTTCAGCTGGGCCTCCGGCGCTTGACGTCGTTCAGGATCGACGTGCTCGGCGACATGCTTCGCAGCGCGCTGGAGCGGCGGGACCGCACGTCGGTCGTTGCCGCCTGCGACGGCCTTCTCCAGGCGCAGCGCACATATCTCGAGGCCATAAGGGATCAGCACGACCCCGCCGGTGCGCTGACGGACGAGATAGCGGCGGTGCTGGACGACGCCTGTGATCACATCGACTACCTCCGCCTCCCGTCGCGCGATCGGGTGCCGGTGGTCGAGGCGCTCGAGCGAGCGAAGAGCGAGGCCGCGTCCTTCGGCGACCGGCGGGCGGACGAGGAAGCGGACGGTCAGCTCGGCGACATGGGCATCGACTGGGACCCGCCGCCGCGGCGCTTCGGGCGGTCGCGCCGCTCTCGTTCGCGACGCTGACTCAGCGCCGGAAGCCGACCGACGGCCCGAGGCCCCTGTCCCCGGCGTCGTAGAACTTCACCTTGTAGAGGCCCGGCCCGTGGTTCGGGAACTTGGCGCTCCAGCGGACGGCCACGCCGTACACCCGGCCCAGGTCCCTCACCTTGTAGGTCTTGCAGGTCCGCTCGGCCCCGTCCGGCGGCGTGATGCAGATGCGGGCCTTCGAGAAGTAGCGGGCGGCCATGTTGAGCCGGATCTTGGGATCGCGCTCGGCGCTCACGCCGTAGCAGAAGTCGCCGCTCGGAGAGCAGTAGGCGGAGCGCGCCGAGGCGGGCGCCGCGGAGGCGAGGCCGGCGAGCAGGGCGAGGAGCAGGAGGGGCAGGAGTCGTCGCATGGCGCGCATCCTAAGCGGCGGCCCGGGCGGCCGGGACGAGCCGCAGCCGCTCGGGCAGGAACGGGATCACCGCGCGCTTGACGTACTCGGCTCCGCCCGCCACCAGCGCGCGCCGCAGCGGGGCCGGCGGGATCGGGCTGAAGCCGTACTGGCGGCGGATCGGGCCGGGCAGCAGCGAGATCGTGATGAAGTTGACCAGCTCGACCAGCGGCTGGGCGACCAGCGGCACCGGCGGCTCGAGCACGATCTCGCGGGCGCGCGTGCGGGCCCAGTCGGAGACCTCGAGCGTGCCGCTCTCGAGCATCTCGCGCCGGTACTCGCGCAGGTCGGCCAGGGTGTCGGGCATGTCGGCTCGGCGCAGCCCGAACAGCTCGCCGACCACCTTGTAGTCCTCCCAGTACGCGGCCTGCTCCTCCTCGTCCATCCCACGCACGTACATCCGGTACACGACGATCCCGCTGTCCACCAGCGTGAACAGGACCCAGAGCAGGAGGTCGGGCCGGTCCACGCCCGCGCGCGCGTGCATGGCGCGCACGCGCGCGGTGGCCCGGTCGGCGTCGGCGCGCGAGCCGAACCCGATCGTGTTCATCACCTCGGCCGTGCGCGCCAAGCGGTCGTACGGCTCCTCCAGCGCACTCGTGTGCGCGAGCAGCCCCTTCACCGCCACCGGGTGCGCGGCCTGCATGAGCAGTGCCCGCGGCCCGGACAGCGCGAGGGCCCGCTCGCGGTGCATCCGCCGCAGCATCGAGTCGTCCGTGAAGTAGCCGTCGGCGGGCATGCCACGAGGGTAGGCCGCCGTAGACTTGGCTGCGTGCCAGCTCAGGCCTACGCGGGCAAGGAGTGCGTCTGCCAGTACAGGCGCGGGATCTGCGACCAGACGTGCGTGCGCGACATGCTCGACACGCCGTTCTACATCGCCTGCCTGCGCCTCACCGGCCGCCGCTGCGTGGTGGTCGGCGGCGGCGACGTGGGGCTGGAGAAGGTCGAGGGCCTGCTGGCCTGCGACGGCTCGGTCACGCTGATCGCGCCCGAGGCGGTGCCGGAGCTGCGCGCGCTCGCCGAGGAGGGCTCGATCCGCTGGGAGCGGCGCGAGTACGAGACCGGCGACCTGGAGGCCACCTTCATCGCAATCGCGGCCACGGACGACACCGACGTGAACATCCGCGTCTACGAGGACGCCGAGCGGCGGGCGATGCTCGTCAACGTGGTGGACGTGCCGCCGCTGTGCAACTTCATCCTCCCGGCCATCGTGCGCACCGGCCCCCTGGCGATCGCGATCTCCACGGCCGGCGCGAGCCCCGCGCTGGCGAAGCGGATCAAGGCCGAGATCGCCGAGCAGTTCGGCGAGCCGTACGCGCACCTGGCCGAGATCCTCAACGAGGCCCGCGGCTGGGCCAAGGCGACGCTCCCGACCTATCAGGACCGCAAGGTCTTCTTCGAGTCGATCGTCAACGGCGAGCCCGACCCGGTGGAGCTGCTGCGTGCGGGCGACGAGCAGGCCGTGCGCGACCTGATCGCCGCCGCTCAGCGGACCGCCGCCCCGGCATAGACGGTCTCTCCCACATGGACGAGGAGGGCCGCGCGCGGATGGTGGACGTGGGCGGCAAGGACGCGACCGACCGGCGCGCGGTGGCCCGCGCGGCCGTCCGCATGGCGCCCGAGACCCTCGCCCTCGTCGAGTCGGGATCCGGCCCGAAGGGGGACGTGCTGTCGGTCGCGCGGATCGCGGGGATCCAGGCGGCGAAGCGCACGGCCGAGCTGATCCCGCTCTGCCACCCCCTCCCGCTCACCCACGTCGACGTCCGGGTGACGATCGAGGACCGCGTGATCATCGAGGCGGAGGCGCGAACCACCGGGCGGACCGGCGTCGAGATGGAGGCGATGACGGCGGCGTCCGTCGCCGCGCTGACGGTCTACGACATGGTCAAGGGCGTCGAGCGGGGCGTGACGATCGAGGGGGTCGTCCTGCTCGAGAAGACCGGCGGAAAGGAGGACTGGCGGCGGTGACGCGCGCGGCGGTGATCACCGTCTCGACCACGCTCGCGGCGGGCGAGGGCGAGGACGTGTCCGGGTCCGAGCTGGTGCGGCTGTGCGAGGAGGCCGGGCTCGAGGTGCGGCACGAGCTCGTGCCCGACGACCGCGCGGTCATCGCCGAGGCGCTCGCCCGGCTGGCGGACCGCGAGGACTGCCGCTTCGTGTTCACCACCGGCGGCACCGGGCTCACGCCCGACGACGTGACCCCCGAGGCCACCATCGACGTGATCGACCGCGAGGCGCCGGGGTTCGCCGAGGCGATCCGGGTCGAGTCGCGCGAGCACACCCCGCTGGGGATCCTCACGCGCGGCGTGTCCGGCGTGCGGGGGCGGACGCTGATCGTGAACTTCCCCGGCTCCCCGCGGGCGATCGGCCAGTCGTGGCCAGTGGTCGAGCCGACGCTGAAGCACGCGGCGCAGACGCTCGAGCGTGGCTGACGCGATCGCCCTCGAGGGGGTCGAGCGGCGCTACGGCGAGCGCGCGGCGCTGAGCGGGGTGTCGGTGCGGGTGCCGGAGGGAGCGACGCTGTCGGTCTTCGGCGCCAACGGCGCGGGCAAGACCACGCTACTGCGCGTGCTGGCCACGCTGCTGCGACCGCACGCGGGGACCGTCGAGGTGCTCGGCGCGCAACTGCCCGGCGAGGCCTGGCGGGTGCGCGGGCGGGTGGGCCTCCTGGGCCACGAGCCGATGCTCTACCCGCGCCTCTCCGGCCGCGAGAACCTGACGCTCCACGCGCGCCTGCACGGGCTCCCGCGCGCGCGGGTGGACGAGGCGATCCAGGCCGTGGG
>JALZEZ010000401.1 GCA_030861775.1 Actinomycetota bacterium | reverse complement strand
GCGCCGGGCTCACCGCGCCGTCGCGGCGACCCGCTGCACGGCGATCGGCAGCGCCTCGTCGCGGCGGGTCTTCGGCAGGTCGCGCGCCTTCACCTGCGGCGGGATCCCGTTGTCGGCGAGGTTGTCGCCCTTGGGCAGGAAGTAGCTGCCGACGGTCAGCTCCAGCTCGCTCCCGTCGGCGAGCCGCTTGAGCTCCTGGAAGACGCCCTTGCCGAACGTCTTCTCCCCCACCACCTGCGCCCGGCCCTTGTCGCGCAGCGCGCCGGCCACGATCTCGGAGGCGCTGGCGCTGCCGCCGTCCACGAGGGTGACCATCGGGAGGTCCGGCGCGACCGCCGAGCCCACGGCGTCGAGCTTGCGCTCTGCCCGGGTGCGGCCCTTGGTGGAGACGATCAGCCCGTCCTCCACGAACAGGCTCGACACCAGCACGGCCTCGGTCAGCAGGCCGCCGCCGTTGCCGCGCAGGTCGAGAACGATCCCGCGCGCGCCCTTCTTGATCAGCGGCTCGAGCTCCTTGCGCACGGCCGCGTGGGCGCCCTCGGGGAACGACGCGAGCCGCACGTGGGCCACCTTCACGCCGTTCCGCTCGACCAGCTCGCCGCGCGCCACGGGGATGTCGATCTTCGCCCGCTCGACCTCGATCTGGCGCGGCCGCTTCGCCCCCTCGGGCAGCACCGACAGCTTCACCTTGGTCCCGGCCCGGCCCTTGATCCGCCCGGTGGCCACGTCGCTGGGCACGCCCGCGATCGACTTGCCGTTCACGCCCACGATCAGGTCGGCCTTCCTGATCTTGGCGCGCTCGGCCGGGGTGTTCTCGAACACCGACACGACCTTCAGGCCGCGCTTGTCGGGCTGCACGGTCACCCCGATGCCCTCGAACTGGGCGCTCAGCGCCTGGCGGACCTCCTTGGCCTCGTCGGGCGTGTAGTAGGCGGAGAAGCGGTCGTTCAGCGCGCGGACGATGCCCTTCAGGGAGGCGTCCTCGAGCTTGCCCGTGTCGACCTTCTTGTAGTAGTCCTCCTGGATCGCGTCGATCAGCTCGGCGCGGACGCTGCGCTCCTCCTCGACGAACGCGTCGCGCAGCGGGTCCGGCAGCTTGCCCGGGTGCCCGCCGAGCCAGAGGCCGCCGGCGAAGACGACGAGCACGGTCGCGACCGTGAACAGGAACGTGAGGAAGCCGGAGCTACGCACCCGGCGAGGGTAGCCGCGCGCCTAAACGCGCAGGAAACGCCGCAGCGTGATCCCGCTGCCCAGCGCGGAGACCAGCACGCAGGCGCCCATCAGCAGTCCCACGAGCAGGCCGAAGTCGATCGTGTCCGGCGCGGCCAGCAGGGCGAAGCGGTCGGAGAGCGGGTCCACCAGCGTCTCCTTCGCGATCAGCAGCATCAGCGCGGCCAGCACCCCGCCCATGAAGCCGACCACGATGCCCTCGATCACGAACGGCCAGCGGATGAACCAGTTGGTGGCGCCGACCAGCTTCATCACCTCGACCTCGCGCCTGCGGGCGAAGATCGACAGGCGGATGGTGTTCGCCACCAGCGCGATCGAGGCGAACGTGAACAGGGCGGCCAGCGAGGCGGTGAGCAGCTTCACCAGGCCGGTGGCCTTGAGGATCTTGTCGGTGTCGCGCTCGCGGTTGCGGACCTCGTCCACGGCCGCGAAGCGGGGCGAGCGGTCGCCGCCCGCGATGCGCGGAGCGATCCGGTCGATGATCGCGTTGATGCCGTCGGGGTCGCGCGGGGTGACCCGGAACGCGTCCGGCAGCGGGTTGCTGCCGAGCAGCGCGAAGGCGTCCTTGTTGCGCTTGCTCTGCTCGCGCAGCGCCTCCTGCTTCGAGATGAACTCGACCTGGCGCACGTTCGGCGTGGCGATCAGCGCGTTGCGGAGCTGCGTGCGCTGGGCGTCGCTCGAGCCCTCCTTGAGGAAGACGTCCACGACCACGCGGTTGCGCACGTCGTTCGCGGTGCCGGTGGTGGCCTGCACGACCGGGATGAACACGCCCAGCACGAGCGCGGTGAGCAGCACGGTGACCATCGCCGCGAGGCTCGGCGCCGCGTTGCGGCTGAGCGCGCGGAAGGCCTCCTGGAGGAAGAACCCGGGCCGCACGGCTCAGACCTCCTCGCCGTAGAGGGCGCGGCGGACCTTCTCCTCGCTGTAGCGGTCGCGGTCCTCCTCGGTGAAGCGCGTCCTGACCCGGTGGACGGTCTCCTTGCCGTAGCCCAGCTCCTCGCGCACGCGCATGGCGAACTCGGCGGTGGACTCGTCGGGGCGGTAGAGGCCGGACTCGTCGTCGCGGATCACGCGGCCCTCGCTCAGCTCGATCACGCGGCGGCGCATCTTGTCCACCATCTCGCGGTCGTGGGTCGCGACCAGCACCGTGGTGCCGGTGCGGTTGATCCGGTAGATGAGCTGCATGATCCCGATCGAGGTCTCGGGATCGAGGTTGCCGGTGGGCTCGTCGGCCAAGAGCAGCGGGGGGTGGTTCACGAACGCGCGCGCGATCGAGACGCGCTGCTGCTCGCCGCCGGAAAGCTGGTCGGGGAAGCTGTGCAGCTTCGTGCTCAGCCCGACCAGGCGGAGGATCTCGGGCACCTTCTTGCGGATTGCCGCACGGCCCTCGCCGATCACCTGGAGCGAGTAGGCGACGTTCTGGTAGACGGTGCGGTTCGGCAGCAGCTTGAAGTCCTGGAAGATCACGCCGATGTTGCGGCGCAGGCGCGGGACCTTCTTGCGCGGGATGTCGTTGAGCTTGCGGCCGGCGATCAGGATCTCGCCGCGCGAGGGCTCCATCTCCTTCATCAGCAGGCGCATCAGGGTGGACTTGCCGCAGCCGGTCGGGCCGACCAGGAAGGCGAACTCGCCGCGGTCCACCTGGAGCGAGACGCGGTCGACCGCGAGCGATCCGCCCTCGTAGACCTTCGTCACCTCGCGCAGCTCGATGACCGGGACGTCCGGCCGAACCGAGTCCGTGCGGACCGGACGTGGATTGCTCTCTACCACCGCCATGTGCGCCGCCCCTTGATAGCGGGAAACGACGCCGCGGCCAAGGCGTGCAACGGCTCGTGCAGTCCGTCCTACGCGGGAATCACGTAGCGGAGGAAGAGGTCCCCTCCGGCCTCGATCACCGACAGGAGGCGCATCTCGGGGGGCGGGTCGAGCTCGCCGCCGGCCACCACGCCCTGGCCCGCGCCGCCCGCGAGCTTCGACGCCACGGCCAGGAACAGCTCGTCCACGAGGAGCTCCTGGAGGAGGGTCGCGTTCAGCACCGGGCCACCCTCGCAGAGGACGATCTCGATCCCGCGCTCGCGCAGCTCGCGCATGGCGGGGGTCAGGGGGATCACGCCGGGGGACTCGCCGGCCGGGACGCGCAGGTACTCGACCTGCGCCCGGGCGCCGTCGATCTCCCGGTCCGAGGCGGTCACGATCAGCACGCGGGAGTCCGGGTCGGCCAGCAGCGGCAGGTCGGGCTCGAGGGCCAGGCGGGCGGAGACCAGCAC
>JALZEZ010000142.1 GCA_030861775.1 Actinomycetota bacterium | reverse complement strand
GCCTCGTGTAGGCCTCGCGCGGGTCGCCGCCGAGCCCGCTGAACGCGTGGAGGAGGCGGTCCTGGGCAAGCCAGCGCGGCGCGCGGCCGCGGGCAGCCGCGCCGTGGCTGCTCCAGCGCCAGTCGTCCGGCGAGCGGACCAGGCCCGCGGTGACCGGGTTCCACGCTATGTAGGCGATCGTCCACCAGAGCTGCTCGTCCGAGGTGACGAGCTTCGACCCGTACCGGCCCTGGAACAGATGGCCGCTCCGTGCGTGGCGCTCGTTGAACAGGCGCCCGTAGTCCCCGTGGACGCGCTGGACCCCCGCGGCCAGGTCCGCCTCCGCGATCTCGAGGAGCAGGTGGACGTGGTTGTCCATCAGGCAGTACGCGAGGCATCTCCAGCGCCTCCTCACGACGGTCGCGCCGAGCAGGCGCAGGTAGAGGCCCCGATCGCGGTCGTCGCGGAAGATCACGCGCCGGTCGTTGCCGCGCGCGTAGACGTGATGGGTGCCGGGGACGTTCGGGCGCGGCCTGCGTGTCATGCACAGCTAAGCGCGCTCGCGCCGACCTTCGCCCCGGCCCCCGGGGGGGCGAGGCCGGGCCGACGGGTCCTCTAGTCATCATGCAGGCGATGCCCACCGCCGCCGGGCCTCTGAGGTTCGCCGAGGACGAGCCGTTCACCGATGCCGAGCTCGCGGAGGCTCCGCTGCGCTCGGTTCCGAAGCCGTCGCGGCTCGAGCAGCCCCTGAACGCCCGGTCCAAGAAGGCCGCCGCCGGGCTCGAGGCGCTCGGCCTGCGCACCGTCGGCGACCTGCTCGAGCACGTCCCGTTCCGCCACGAGGACCGGCGCGACGCGCGGCCGGTGGCGAGCCTGGGGGTGGGGGAGGAGGCGACGGTGATCGTCGACGTCAAGCGGATCACCAAGCGACGCACGCGCTACGGCAAGACGCTCGTCGAGGCCACCGTGATCGACGAGAGCGGCCCGATGAAGGCGCTCTGGTTCAACCAGCCCTGGCTCGTGGACAAGCTGCCCCCCGGCACCCGCGCGGTACTCAGGGGCAAGCTCGACAACCGGCGCAGCTTCCGCGTGTCGAGCCAGGAGGTAGCGCCGGGAGCGAGCGCGAAGGACGTGCGGGAGGAGGGGATGACCCCGATCTACTCGGCGACCGAGGGGATGGGGTCGGACCGGCTTCGCGAGCTCGCGAAGGCGGCGCGGGGCATGGAGCGCCACACCGTCGAGTCGCTTCCCGCGCGCATGCGCGTGGCCGAGGGGCTTCCGGAGCGGGCCGGCGCCCTCGCCGCCGTCCACTTCCCCGAGGACGAGGCCGAGACGGAGGCGGCGAGAAGAAGGCTGGCCTTCGAGGAGCTGCTCGCGCTGGAGCTCGCCTTCGTCGCCCGCAAGCGCGCCCGCGAGCTCACCGCCGAGGCGCCCGAGCTCCACCCGACCGGTGAGCTCACCGGCCCCTGGCTCGCCTCGCTCCCGTTCGCGCCCACGACCGATCAGCGCAATGCGATCGAGCAGATCGACGGTGACCTCCGCTCCGGCCGCCCGATGCAGCGGCTGCTGATGGGCGAGGTGGGCTCGGGCAAGACCGTCGTGGCCCTCCACGCGATGCTGCGTGCCGCCGAGGCCGGCCACCAGGCGGCCCTGATGGCCCCCACCGAGACCCTCGCCGAGCAGCACCTCGCCACGCTCGACCGGCTCCTCGGCGGCCACGTGCCGATCGAGCTGCTGACCGGCTCGACCACCGCGACCAGACGGCGCGACCTCCTGGGCCGCCTGGAGACCGGCGAGCTCGCCCTGGTCGTCGGCACCCACGCCCTGATCGAGTCCCAGGTGGCCTTCCGCAGCCTGGCCCTGGCCGTGGTGGACGAGCAGCACCGCTTCGGAGTGCGGCAACGGGCGGCCCTCCAGGCCAAGGCCCCCGGCGGCCTCCAGCCGCACGTCCTCCACCTCACCGCCACCCCGATCCCCCGCACGCTCCAGCTCACCGCCTACGGCGACCTCGACGTGACGATCATCAGGGAGCTACCCGCCGGCCGCCAGCCGGTGGAGACCTACGTGGTGGACGGCGCCCGTCCCCGCCAGCGCGCCTACGAGCGCGCCCGCGAGGAGATCGCCGCCGGCCGCCAGGTGTTCGTGGTCTGCCCGCTGGTCGAGGAGTCGGAGGCCCTCCAGGCCAAGGCCGCCACCGTCGAGTACGAGCGTCTCAGGACCACGGAGTTCGAGGACCACGACGTCGCCCTCATCCACGGTCAGATGCCGAGCAGGCAGAAGTCCGAGTCCATGCGCGCGTTCGCCGAGCGCGAGGCCCAGGTGCTGGTTGCGACCAGCGTGATCGAGGTCGGCATCGACGTGCCGAACGCCACCGTGATGATCATCGAGGGCGCCGGCCGCTACGGCATCTCGCAGCTCCACCAGCTCAGGGGCCGCGTGGGCCGCGGCGAGCACCCCGGCCTGTGCATCCTCTTCGGCGATCCGAAGCAGCCCCGCCTCGCCGCCCTCGCCGAGGAGACCGACGGCTTCCGCCTGGCCGAGATCGACCTCCGGATCCGCGGCGCCGGCGACCTGCTCGGCACCCGCCAGCACGGCCTGCCGACCCTGAGGGTGGCCCGCCTGCCCGACGACGCCGACCTGCTCGAGCGCACCCGCAAGCGCGCCTTCGAGGCGCTCGACGCCGACCCCGGCCTCGAGAGCCCCGAGCACGACCTGATGCGCACCGTCGCCGCCGCCCGCTTCGGGAGCGAGCGCGAGCCGATCCCGGCCTGACGCACATGCTGCGCGTCGTCGCCGGCCGCCACGGGGGCCGCCGCCTCAAGACCCCGCCGGGCCGCGACACCCGCCCCACGGCGGACCGCGTCCGCGAGGCGCTCTTCTCGATCCTTGGCCCGATCTCGGAGACCGCCCGCGTGCTCGACCTCTTCGCCGGCTCCGGCGCGCTGGGCATCGAAGCCCTCTCGCGCGGCGCGGCCGCGGCCACCTTCGTGGAGCGCGATCGGCGGGCCGCCGAGGTCGTCAGGGAGAACCTCAGGGCGATCGAGGCGGAACAGGAGGTGGTGGTTGCGGACGCGCTGCGCTGGTTGGGGGAGCGGGCCGGGGAGGCCGCCTACGACCTCGTATTCCTCGACCCCCCATATGATTCCGCCCGCCGCCTGGCGCGCCCGCTCAGCGAGCGCCTGCCGGGCGTCCTCGCCGCAGGAGCACTCATCGTGACCGAATCGGACAAGCGCACCCCGCTGATGCTCGACCTCCCGCTCGAGACCGAGCGGACCTACGGCGACACCCGCATCGCCATCCACCATGGCGCCTAACAACAAGGGAACCGCCATCTGCCCGGGCACCTACGACCCGGTCACGCTGGGCCACATCGACATCATCGAGCGCACCGCCAACGTGTTCGAGCAGGTCGTGGTGGCCGTCGTGGACCAGCCCGTGCGCAAGCAGAAGACCGTCTTCAGCGCCGAGGAGCGCGTCTCGTTCATCGAGGACGAGGTCGCAAAACTCGGCAATGTGCAGGTAAAAGCCTTTGATACCTTGCTCGTCGACTTCGCGCGGGAGCACGGGGCGAAGGCGATCGTCAAGGGCCTGCGCGCGATCTCGGACTTCGAGTACGAGTTCGAGATGAACCAGCTCAACCGCAAGATGGCACCCGACATCGAGAGCATCTACATGTTCTCCTCGCCCCAGTTCACCTTCCTGAGCTCCAGCGGGGTGAAGGAGCTTGCGATGTTCGGGGGGGACCTGTCAGGGTTGGTCCCCGAAAGGGTGATCAAGCGGTTGGAGGAAGCGCTCAAGCGCTGACGAACTCAGGGGCCGGTTGTCACTCCACGCGCTCATGCAGCAGCTCGACCAGATCATCAGGGAGGCCAGGCCGGTCCCGCTCACGCGCGAGGTGCGCGTGGAGAAGGACGCCGTCTACGACGTCCTCGACCGCATGCGCGCGGAGGTCGGGCCCGAGCACGGCGACCTGCTGATCCCCCTCGACGAGCTCGACGACACCATCCACGCGGCCAAGCCCGTCCCGCTGACGAGCTGGGTGCGCGTGGACAAGCAGCGGGTGGAGGAGCTCCTCGACCGGATGCGCGCGAACCTCGGCCCAGGAAACTCCGTCCCGCCGACGAACTGAGGCTCTCATGGACGTTCTGGTCCTCATAGACAAGCTCGACGACACCATTCACAACGCCAAGCCCGTCCCGCTGACGGACCAGGTGCGCGTCGACAAGGAGGAGATCTACGACATCCTCGACCAGATGCGCGCGACGATCCCGGAGGAGATCAAGCAGGCCCGCTGGATCGTCAAGGAGCGCCAGGAGATGCTGGCCGAGGCCAAGCGCGAGGCGGAGCGGATCCTCAAGGAGGCCCGCGACGAGCAGGCCCGCCTGATCGCCAGCGAGGAGGTCGTCCGGCAGGCCGAGCGCCAGGCCGAGGAGATAATCGAGGAGGCGCGCACGCGCGAGCGCGAGATCCGCCTGGGCGCGGAGGACTACGCCGACGACATCCTCAACACGCTCGAGGTCAACCTCCAGAAGTTCACCGCCGCCGTGCAGCGCGGCCGCGACCGCCTTGCCGGCCGCGAGGAGGCCGAGGTCGGGTAGCCTGTGGCGCATGCGCACTCGTGCGCTTGCGTCGCTCATCGCAGGGGTCGTGCTGCTCGCCGGCGCCGCGCCCGCGGCCGCCGAGGGACCGCCCGCGGTGCGGGCCAAGTCGAGCAAGACCGTCGTCCGCGCGGCGCTCGTGTCCTGGTGCTGGCTGGACGGCGAGCGCGGCGTGTGCGGCGACGGGGTCTACCGGCACACCGAGCGGGCGCTGCCGTACAAGCCGCGCGCCCCGCTCGTGTTCGGCACGAGCTTCCCGGTGGAGGGGCTCAGCGCCTGCCTGATGCGGATCGGCGACGACGGTCGCGTCGCCCCCCTCGGCGTGTGCCTCCCGCTCACGCGCGGCGAGGACGCCAAGTGGCGCGGGCAGATGCCGAAGAACCTGCGCGGCGCGAACAGCCTCTGGGTGCACGTGGACGGCCCGGGCAGCAACGGCGCCGAGTACGCCGTCTCGGTCAGGCGCTAGGGCCGCGCCCCGCTCTCACGCCCGCGGGAGCGCGTCGATCCGCTCGATCCAGGCCGCCAGCCGCGGGCGCCCGTCGACCGACTGGTGCTCGTCGAGGATGCGGTGGAAGAGCTCGTCGTCGCCGGGGTCGCGGCGGAGCGCGAACTTCACGAACGGGAAGACGATGCAATCGGCCGCGCCGAGCGAGTCGCCCATCAGGTAGTCGCGCCGGGCGAGTAGCCGCTCGAACCGGTCGAGCGCCTCGGACATCGACGCGCCGTGCTCGGCGATCAGCCACTCGTCCGGCTCGTCGCGGCCGAGCTCGGCCTCGATCCCGTTCGGCCAGGTCTTCCACACCAGGTTGAACCAGTCGACGAGGACCTCGACCTCCGCCCGCCGCGCCTCGTCGCGGGGGAAGAGCGGCGGGTCCGGGTGGCGCTCCTCGAGCCAGCGCAGGATCGCCGGCGAGTCGAACACGACCTCGCCGCCGGCCTCGACCACCGGCACCAGCCCCTGCCCGCTCACGGCCTCGACCGGGCTGCGGTCGGAGTAGTCGATCCAGACGGACTCCACCTCGAGCCCCTTGTGGGCGAGGGCCAGCGCGACCCGCTCGACGTTGGTGGACCACGGTGCGCGGTAGAGGCGGATCACGGCCCCGAGGCTACCCTCGCAAGCGTGGCCGCGCGCACGGATTCCTTCGACCTCGGCCGGCTCGAGCTCAGCTCCGGATCGGGCCGCTCCATCGACCTCAACGTCGGCCTCGACGACTTCGAGTTCGGGGGCCAGGACTACTCGGCCCCCGAGCCGCTGACCCCGGTTCGGCTGGACGCCGTGCGCACGGTCTCGGGCTACTCGCTGCGCCTTCGCTTCGAGGCGGAACTCGACGGCCCGTGCATGCGCTGCCTGGAGACGGCCGCGGCGACCGTCGAGGTGGACGCGCGCGAGGTGGACCAGCCCGGCGGCGGCGAGGACCTGCGCTCCCCGTACCTGGCGGGCCAGGAGCTCGACCTCCACGGCTGGGCGCGCGACGCGCTGGCCCTGGCGCTTCCCGTGCAGATCGTGTGCGGCGAGGACTGCCTGGGGCTGTGCCCGGTCTGCGGCGAGAACCTGAACACCGCCGGCCCGGACCACGGCCACGAGCCCGAGCCGGACAGCCGCTGGTCGAAGCTCTCCGAGCTGCGCTTCGAGTAAAGCTCGCGATAAGCGCTCAACCGGACTAACGTGGGGCGATGAGCCGCCGATTCACGCTGGCCGCGGCGGTCCTCGCGGCGACCCTCGCCGCCGCTCCCGCCGAGGCGCGGCGGGGACAGGTGGAGCTGATCAGCGCGACCCCGGCGGGCCAGCCGGCCGACGGCTACTCGTTCGACGCCACGCCCTCGCGCGACGGCCGCTTCATCAGCTTCAGCTCGTTCGCGGACAACCTCAGCGACCGCGACGACGACACGAGCGCGAGCGTGTTCGTCAAGGACATGCGGACCGGCGAGCTAACGCTCGTCAACCGCGCGGCCGACGGCGGCGTCGCCAACGGGCCGGCCAACAACGGGTCGATCTCGGCCGACGGGCGCCGGGTCGCGTTCGCGTCGTTCGCGTCGAACATGACGACGCCGGACGGCTACGGGTGGGACGTCTTCGTCGGCGACATGGACACGGGCCGCATCTCGCTGGTCAGCCGCCAGGCCGGGAGCGGCGACGGCGGGAACCGGCCCGCCACCTCGCCGGAGATCTCGGCCGACGGCCGCTTCGTCGCGTTCTCGAGCAACGCGACGAACCTCAGCCCCGACCAGACGGACGAGACCGTGTCCGCGGTGTACGTCCGCGACCTGGTCACCGGCGAGCTGACGCTGGCGAGCCGGGCGGACTCGGAGGCCGTGGCGAACGGCGGCTCCCGTCCCATGGGGCTGTCGGCGGACGGCCGGCGCCTGGCCTTCGTCTCGAGCGCGACGAACCTCGACCCGGCCGACACCGACGCCACCCAGGACGTCTACGTGCGCGACCTCGCCAGCGGCGAGACCACGCTGATCAGCGACGACCCGCGCCGGGCCGATTCGCGGGGGGAGTCGGACTGGGCCGACATCTCGGACGACGGGCGCCACGTGGTCTTCCACTCGGGGCAGGTCGGGCTCAGCGACGAGGACGACGACGGGTCGGTGCAGGTGTACGTCCGCGACCTGGAGACCGGCGCGACGACGCTCGCCAGCGGGTTCGGGCCCTCGGACCCGCCGCTCGACGGCCACGGCGACATGAAGTACCCGGCGATCGCGGGCGACGGCCAGGCGGTGGCGTTCTCGTCGATGGACCGCCACGCGGTCGTGACCTGGAACCGCGTGACGCGCAAGAAGGAGATCGTCGCCGACGGGGCCCTCGGCGCCGAGATCTCCGGCGACCACCGCTACGCGCTGTACGGCACCGGCGACCTGCTCTGGCGGCGCGACATGACCGGCGGCTCGCCGTTCTGCCTCGACGTGATCCAGCGCGTCACGCCGCCGCTGCCGGCCTTCGTGACCCTCCCCTGCCTGGACGAGGACGGCGATCCGTTCTCGCGGCTCGTCGTCGCGCCGCCGGCACACGGGCTGCTGGGTCCGATCGACCAGCACACCGGCGCGGTGCTCTACACCCCGCTCCCCGGCTTCGTCGGCGAGGACACGTTCGTGTTCGCCGGCACCGGCGCGGACGGGCAGGGCAGGTCGGCGACGGCGCGCCTCGTGGTGGACTCGCCCGAGCTGCCGCCGCTGCCTCCGGTGACGCCGCCCGCGGTCCCGCCCGTGCCCGCGCCGCTCCGGTGCGCAGACCCGCTGGTCGGCAC
>JALZEZ010000141.1:3328-7828 GCA_030861775.1 Actinomycetota bacterium | reverse complement strand
CGCTCCACACGACCGCGGCGGCCCCGGCGGCAAGGCAGGCAACCAGGAGGGGGATCCTGGCGAGCAGCCCGATCGTACCGAGCACCTCCGCGATCAGGACCAGCGCCGCGATCGCGATCACCGCCTCCGCCACCCGCGCCGGCGCCCCGCTCCACCCGGGCAGGAGCCGGCCCCTCACCCGCCAGGCGCCGAGCGCGAGCGGCCCCGCGACGAGCGCGAGCACCACGACGCCGACTGCGTAATCCCCGAGCCCCACGAGCCGGTCAGGATGTCAGGCGGCCGGAGAGTGGAGTGTTTGGTCGCTCATGGCGACCAAATCCTCCACTCGCGCGGCGAAGTGCGCGGATCAGGCGGCCGCGGGCTCCTCGGCCTCGTCGGCCGGGGAACGGCGCCGGGATTCCGGGGGCGGCGAGCGGAGGAGCAGCAGCAGGGCCGCGATCCCCACGGCCACCAGCAGGACGCCCGAGGCGAGCTCCAGCCACAGCCCGGCCCCCTTGTGCGCGGTGGCCTCGTACGCCTCCCCGATCAGCCCCGTCTTCGAGCTCTCGGGCAGGTCGCGGGCGAACCCCAGGCCGAGCAGCACGACCCCCACGGCCACCAGAGCCGCCGCCGCCGGGCGCGAGCGCCCCACCGTCGCCCCCCACGCCATCAGGCACGCGAACAACCCCAGCAGCGCGAACGCCCACGAGTGGCGCTCGCTGCCGTCGAGCTGGCAGCGGTCGGCCAGGCGCGGGTCGGCCAGGTCCTCGCAGGTGGCGGTCACCACGGTCACGTAGGAGATCGTCGAGAACTCGGCGATGATCGCCATCACCCCGGCGGCGATCCCGAGCGCCAGCAAAGCCCACGACAACCCCCGCGATCGCCACAGCCGAACCGCGTCGGAGCGCAGGAAAGAACGTGGGCGGCGGCGAATCCCACTGCTAGCATTCCCCCGCCTTGAGGGGGGCGGTTCTTGCCGTCCCCTATTCATGTCCATGTCCACGACCCGTCTCGCATAACCAGCTCCCCATCCGGGAAGAAATCAGGTTGTACGAGGGGCCCTGGACGGGCCTTTTTTCTGTCCGAAACCGGCGACACGAGAGACCAGAAGATGCCACGGCAATTCCCACTCGAGAAGACGCGCAACATCGGGATCATGGCGCACATCGATGCCGGCAAGACGACCACGACCGAGCGCATCCTCTACTACACCGGTCGCACGCACAAGATGGGGGAGGTCCACGAGGGCGCCGCCGTCATGGACTGGATGGAGCAGGAGCAGGAGCGCGGCATCACGATCACGTCCGCCGCGACGACCGCCCAGTGGGGCGATTACCGGGTCAACATCATCGACACCCCGGGCCACGTGGACTTCACCGTCGAGGTCGAGCGCAGCCTCCGCGTGCTCGACGGCGCCATCGCCCTCTTCGACTCCGTCGCCGGCGTCGAGCCCCAGTCCGAGACCGTCTGGCGCCAGGCCGACAAGTACCGCGTCCCGCGCATCGCCTACATCAACAAGATGGACCGCGTCGGGGCCGACTTCGACAAGGGCATCGCCACGATGATCGACCGGCTCGGCGCCCACCCGGTGCCGATCCAGCTCCCGATCGGGGCCGAGGGCGACTTCAAGGGCGTCATCGACCTGGTGGCCGAGAAGGCGATCTTCTACGACGACGACCTGGGCAAGGAGTTCCGCGTCGAGGACATCCCGGCCGAGTACCAGGAGGCCGCGCACGACGCGCGCACGCACCTGATCGAGGCCGTCGCCGAGTACGACGACGACCTGATGGAGACGTACCTGGCCGAGGAGGCGATCGAGGTCGACCGCCTCAAGGCCGACATCCGCAAGGCCACGCTCGACATCTCGATGACGCCGGTCCTCTGCGGCTCGAGCTTCAAGAACAAGGGCGTGCAGCCGCTGCTCGACGCGGTCATCGACTACCTCCCGAGCCCCCTCGACGTCCCGCCCGTCATGGGCGTCGAGCCCATCAAGGGCGAGGAGGAGGGCGCGCCGGCCGAGCGTCCGCCGGACGAGAACGCCCCGTTCAGCGCGCTGGCCTTCAAGGTCATGTCCGACCCGTTCGTCGGCAAGCTCACCTACTTCCGCGTCTACTCCGGCAAGCTCGCCGCGGGCGGCCGCGTGCTCAACACCAACACCGGCCGCACCGAGCGCGCCGGCCGCATCCTGATGATGCACGCGAACGACCGCGAGGAGCAGGAGGAGATCTACGCGGGCGACATCGCCGCGGCGGTCGGCCTCAAGCAGACCTCCACCGGCGACACGCTGTGCGCCCCGGACGCGCCGATCGTCCTCGAGACGATCCAGTTCCCGGAGCCGGTCGTGCACGTCTCGATCGAGCCCAAGACCAAGGTCGACCAGGAGAAGATGTCGGTCGCGCTGGCGCGGCTGGCCGAGGAGGACCCGACCTTCCAGGTGCGCACCGACGAGGAGACCGGCCAGACCGTGATCTCCGGCATGGGCGAGCTCCACCTCGAGGTGATCGTCGACCGCATGAAGCGCGAGTTCAACGTCGAGGCCGGCGTCGGCCGCCCGCAGGTGGCCTACCGCGAGACCGTGCGCGGCGAGGCCCACAAGGTCGAGGGCAAGTTCGTCCGCCAGACCGGCGGCTCGGGCCAGTACGGCGTGGTCTACATCAACCTCGAGCCGGCACCCGGCGAGGGCTTCGACTTCGTCAACAAGATCAAGGGCGGCTCGGTCCCGTCGGAGTTCATCCCGGCGGTGGAGAAGGGCATCGAGGAGGCCCTCGAGACCGGCGTCAAGGCCGGCTACCCGATGGTCGACGTCCGCGCCACGCTCACCGACGGCAAGTACCACGACACGGACTCCTCGGAGCTCGCCTTCAAGATCGCCGGCTCGCTGGCGCTCAAGGAAGCGGCCCAGAGGGCCAAGCCCGTGCTGCTCGAGCCGGTCATGGCGGTCGAGGTCGTGGTGCCGCAGGACTTCCTCGGCGACGTGATCGGCGACCTCTCGCGCCGCCGCGGCCGCGTGGAGGGCCAGGAGCCGCGCGGCAACGCGATGGCGGTCACGGCGAGCGTCCCGCTCTCGGAGATGTTCGGGTACGCGACCGACGTGCGCTCGAACACCCAGGGCCGGGCCACCTACAGCATGCAGTTCGACCGCTACGAGGAGGTCCCGACGAACATCGCCGAGGCCATCGTGGGCGAGCGATCCGGTGAGCCGGTCGGAGCCGCGACGTAGTAGCTACATTTCACCGGTTCGTCCGGCGGTCGCCGGCACCGGACTTTTCGACAAAGGAGACACGGGACAGTGGCGAAGGAGAAGTTCGAGCGCGATAAGCCGCATGTGAACGTCGGCACCATCGGTCACATCGACCACGGCAAGACGACGCTGACCGCCGCCATCACGAAGGTCCTTTCCGACACCTACGGCGGCCAGGCCAGGAGCTTCGAGGAGATCGACAACGCGCCCGAGGAGAAGGAGCGCGGCATCACGATCGCCACCTCGCACGTCGAGTACGAGACCGAGAACCGCCACTACGCCCACGTCGACTGCCCGGGCCACGCGGACTACGTCAAGAACATGATCACGGGCGCCGCCCAGATGGACGGCGCGATCCTCGTGGTCTCCGCCGCCGACGGCCCCATGCCGCAGACCCGCGAGCACATCCTGCTCGCCCGCCAGGTCGGCGTGCCCTACATCGTGGTCTTCCTCAACAAGGCCGACATGGTCGACGACGAGGAGCTGCTCATGCTCGTCGAGGAGGAGGTCAAGGAGCTCCTCACCGAGTACGACTTCCCGGGCGAGGACACCCCGTTCGTCACCGGCTCCGCGCTGAAGGCGCTCGAGGGCGACGAGGAGAACAAGCAGAAGATCATCGAGCTCGCCGCCGCTCTGGACAGCTACATCCCGGAGCCCGAGCGCGAGCTGGACAAGCCGTTCCTGATGCCGGTCGAGGACGTCTTCTCGATCACCGGCCGCGGCACGGTGGCCACCGGCCGCATCGAGCAGGGCGTGATCCACACCGGCGACACCGTCGAGATCGTCGGCATCCAGGAGCAGACCTCGACGACGGTCGTCACCGGCGTCGAGATGTTCCGCAAGATCCTCGACGAGGGCCAGGCGGGCGACAACGTCGGCTGCCTGCTGCGCGGTACCAAGCGCGAGGAGATCGAGCGCGGCCAGGTGCTCTGCAAGCCCGGCTCGATCACGCCGCACACCAAGTTCAAGGCCGAGGTCTACTGCCTGAAGAAGGAGGAGGGCGGCCGTCACACCCCGTTCTTCAACGGCTACCGGCCGCAGTTCTACTTCCGTACGACCGACGTGACCGGGGTGGCGAACCTCCCCGAGGGGACGGAGATGGTCATGCCGGGCGACAACGTTCAGATGACGATCGAGCTGATCCAGCCGATCGCGATGGATCAGGGTCTGCGCTTCGCCATCCGCGAGGGCGGGCGCACGGTTGGCTCGGGGGTGGTCACCGAGATCATCGAGTAGGCCGCAGCAGCCATAGCGCTGCACGACTGAGGGGGCGGGCTCCT
>JALZEZ010000141.1:0-3318 GCA_030861775.1 Actinomycetota bacterium | reverse complement strand
CTGCGAGCCCGCCCTCGCCGCGTCCGTAGGGCCGGAAAACCACCATGGCATCTCTCACCCAGAACAAGATCAGGATCCGGCTCAAGGCCTACGACCACTCGTCGATCGAGCAGGCGGCCCGCGAGATCGTCGAGACCGCGCAGCGCACCGGCGCGAGCGTCTCCGGCCCCGTGCCGCTGCCGACCGAGAAGAACGTCTACTGCGTAATCCGCAGCCCGTTCAAGGACAAGGACTCGCGTGAGCACTTCGAGATCCGCACGCACAAGCGGCTGATCGACATCCTCCAGCCCACGCCGAAGACGGTCGACTCGCTCCAGCGGCTCGACCACCTCCCGTCGGGCGTGGACATCCAGATCCAGCTCGTCTGAATGGCCGCCCTCCTCGGGAGAAAGCTCGGGATGACCCAGGTCTTCGCCGAGGACGGCAGGGTCGAGCGCGTGACGGTCGTCGAGGCCGGACCGTGCCACGTGACCGGCATCCGCACGGTCGACCGCGACGGCTACGAGGCCGTGCAGCTCGCCTACGGCGCGGTGTCCGAGAAGCGGCTGACCAAGGCCGAGCGCGGGCACCTGGCCAAGGCCGACGCCCCGCCGCTCCGCCGCGTGGCCGAGTTCCGCGACGAGGCCGGCGAGCTGACCGTCGGCGAGACCGTCGCCGTGGACGTCTTCGAGAAGGGCGACACGGTGAAGGTCTCCGGCGTCTCCAAGGGCAAGGGCTTCCAGGGCACGGTCAAGCGCCACAACTTCTCCCGCGGCCCGGTGACCCACGGCTCGCACAACGTGCGCGCCCCGGGCTCGATCGGCGCCTCCGCAACGCCCTCGCGCGTGTTCAAGGGCATCCGCGGACCGGGCCAGATGGGCAACAAGCGCGTGACCCAGAAGGGCCTCGAGGTCGTGGACGTGCGGCCGGAGGAGAACCTGCTGCTGCTGCGCGGGTCGGTGCCGGGGCCCAAGGGCCAGATCGTCGAGATCAGGAGCGACTCGTAGTGGCCGCGCCCAAGGCCCCCTATCTCGGGAAGTCCGGCAAGGTCGACCTCGACGCCGAGGTGTTCGGCGAGGAGTTCCACATGGCCCTGGTCCACGAGGCCGTGCGGGCCGAGCTGAACGCCCGCCGCCGGGGCACCGCCTCCACGCTCACGCGCGGCGAGGTGGCCATGACCACCGCCAAGGCCTTCCGCCAGAAGGGCACCGGCCGCGCTCGCGCCGGCGCCCTCTCCACCCCCCAGCGCACCGGCGGCGGCGTGGCCTTCGGTCCCAAGCCGCGCGGCTACCGGGTGAAGGTCAACCGCAAGGCCCGCCGGCGCGCGATGCGCGCGGCGCTGACCGTGCACGCGCAGCGCGGCACGCTCGGCGTGCTGGACCCCGAGGGGTTCGACACGCCCTCGACCAAGCAGGCCGCCGAGGCGCTCGCCGGGTTCGGCGAGGGCCACGCGCTGGTCGTCTTCGCGCGCGAGGGCGAGGAGGACGCGGTCAAGTCGTTCCGCAACCTGACCGGGGTGGACGTCATGCCCTCCGACGCCGTGGGCGTGGCCGACGTGGTCCGGGCCGTGCGGCTGGTGGTCTCTCCGTCGGCGCTCGAGCGGCTCACGGCGGTGGCCAAGCCGCCCACGGCCTCCTCGCACAAGGAGCGCCGGGAGGTGTCCTCGTGAACGCCCGCTCGGTCCTCATCCGCCCGATCGTCTCCGAGAAGAGCTACGCCCTGCTCGCGGCCAACAAGTACACCTTCCGCGTCCACGCCGCCGCCCACAAGACCCAGATCCGCCAGGCGGTCGAGGAGGTCTTCGGCGTGCGCGTGCTCGACGTGCAGACGATCACGGTCAAGCCCAAGCCCAAGCGCCGCGGCTGGACCTCGGGCAAGACGCGCGGCTGGAAGAAGGCGATCGTGAAGCTCCACGAGGAGGACTCGATCGAGCTCTTCGAGGGTCAGGAGATGGTCGAGTAATGGCCCTCAAGCGCTACCGCCCCACCAGCCCCGGCCGCCGCTTCGCGACCTTCCAGGACAACTCGGAGGTCACCAAGAAGGAGCCGGAGAAGCGGCTAACCGAGGGGCTCAAGAAGAGCGGCGGGCGGAACACCCACGGGCGGATCACCTCGCGCCACCGCGGCGGCGGGGCCAAGCGCCGCTACCGCAAGGTCGACTTCAAGCGCCGCAAGGACGGCGTGCCCGGGCGCGTGGCCGCGATCGAGTACGACCCGAACCGCAGTGCCTACATCGCGCTCGTCAACTACGCCGACGGCGAGAAGGCCTACATCCTCGCGCCGGCGCGGCTGCGGGTGGGGTCGACCGTCGTGTCGGGGCCGGGGGCCGAGATCCAGCCGGGCAACTGCCTGCCGCTGCGCAACATCCCGACCGGCACCACGATCCACAACGTCGAGCTCGAGCCGGGCCGCGGCGGCCAGATGGGCCGCTCGGCGGGCGCCGCCATCCAGCTCATGGCGAAGGAGGGCGGCCGGGCCACCCTGCGCCTGCCCTCCGGTGAGATGCGCACGGTGCCGATCGAGGCCCGCGCAAGCATCGGCGCGATCGGCAACGCGGATCACCAGAACATCTCGGTGGGCAAGGCGGGCCGCAGCCGCCACAAGGGCAAGCGGCCGCAGACGCGCGGCACCGCCATGAACCCGGTGGACCACCCGCACGGCGGCGGCGAGGGCTCGACCACGCCCGGCCGGCACCCGGTCACGCCGTGGGGCGTGCCGACGCTGGGCTATCCCACCCGCAAGAAGCGCAAGCCGTCCGACCGCTACATCGTGCGGCGTAGACGAAAGGGCAGGGGCAAGCGATGAGCCTTCCCGGACCCGCGCACGCCCGGATGACCCTGCAAATCTTCGCTGGGCCTGCGTCCTCGGGCTCGCCCATGCACCCATGCATGGGCTTCGCCCTGTGTCCTTGTCCAGCTCGATTTTCGGGTCCCCGGACGCACGTGGGCCCAGAAAGGACCATCTCGAGATGAGCCGTTCATCCAAGAAGGGGCCGTTCGTGGAGGAGCGCCTGCTCCAGCGGATCGAGGCGATGAACTCGAGCGGCAACAAGCAGATGATCAAGACCTGGTCGCGGACGTCCACGATCTTCCCGGAGATGGTCGGGCACACGATCGCGGTGCACGACGGTCGCAAGCACGTGCCGGTCTTCATCTCCGAGTCGATGGTCGGGCACAAGCTCGGCGAGTTCGCCCCCACGCGGCTGTTCCGCGGCCACGCGGGCGGCGACAAGGCGAGGATGCGGTGAGCAACGAGGAACGTCAGCGGATCCTGAAGGAGCAGGGCGGCAAGCCCGGCGAGACCCAGAAGGAGGACACCGCCAAGGCGTCCAAGGCCGAGG
>JALZEZ010000400.1 GCA_030861775.1 Actinomycetota bacterium | reverse complement strand
GGTCCACCAGGCCGTCCTCGCGCTGCTCCAGCTCAGGAGAGATCGCTTCCAGGCCGGCGCGGGCGTCGCGAAGCGGAAGGCCGGCCCACCTGGCGAGGTCGCGGTCGTCGGCCGGGCCGTGGCCGGCGAGGTAGCGGCGAGCGAGCTCCGCGAGCGCGCGCGCCCGATCGACCGGTTGCGGCTCGCCGAGCCAGTCGCGCACGAGCGCGAAGGCGTGCTGCTTGCCGGACATGGGGCCGCGCACGACGAGGCCCCGGAGGCTGGCGAGGAACAGGAGGTGCACGAGCGCCTGGCCCTCGGTCCGCGTGCCGGCCGCGGCGACGCGGTCGCGGAGCTGGTCCCGCGTGAGCGGCCCCTCGTCGGCCAGCGCGCGCTCGATCACCCCCACCGCCCGATCCGCCGCCGCCGGCTCCACGCCCTCCTGCGCGAGCCGCCGCATGTTCCCGGTGAGGAGCGGCGGTGTGGTGAGCGCCTGGAGCCACGGGTAGTCCTCGGCGCGCACGAGGTGGAGCGTCCCGCGGTTGAGCCACGTGATCACGAGCGAGCGGTCCTCGGTCAGCGCCCGGTCGACGTCCGCCGCGCTCAGCCCGCGGGTGCGTGCCCGCACCGCCAGCCGCGCCCCGCGCGGGTCCTGCCCCTGCACGGCGAGCAGCCGTTCGGCCACGGCGACCGGCGAGCGGGCCGGCGGCCCGGCCAGGAGCTGCGCGGTGAAGCGCTCGCGGATCAGGCGGAGACGAGCGTGTTGTGGAACGCGGCGATGCGCCACTCCTCGCCCTCTCGCACCACCACGGCGGTCGCCATCGCCTCCTGCTCGCCGGCGAGCGGCCCGCTCGGCGCGTTCAGCGTGCCGCGCACGTGGGCGATCAGCACGTCGTCGCGGAGCGCCCGCGCGTCCACGACCTCGTAGCGGATCGTGCTGCCCGCGTAGATCGTGCCGAGGATCCCCTCGTGCCCGCGCGCGATCGCCTCGCGGCCGCTGTGCAGGTCGCCGCGGATGGCGACGAAGCCGGCGTCCGCGGCGAACGGCTCGCCGTAGGCCTGCCCGTCGGCCGCGTTCCAGGCCGCGCCCAGGCGGTCGGCCAGCTCCTGTGCGATCGCGGTCGGGTCCATCCCCCGCAACCTAGTGCAGGCGCGGGGTGCGGCGCCGGCCGGTGCCTCTGCGCCACCATTCGGGCATGCCGGGGCGCGCAGGGGCGGCCTGCCTCTCGATCGTCGCCGTACTCGCGGGCGTGACCGGCTGCGACGACGACGAGCCCGGGCGCTCGCCGGGCGCGGCCACGCCGCGGCCGCCGGAGGGCGACTACTGCAGCTACCCGCAGGCGCGCGACGCGGGCGACGCCAAGCCCTCGCGCGGCGACGCTCGCACCCTCGTCCTCAGGCGCTCCGACCTCCCCGAGGGAGGGGAGTTCGCCGCCCCGCAGGGCGTGGGGACGTTCACCTACGAGGACGCCCCGATCGCAGCCGTGCTGCGGCGCAACGGCTGGAGGGAGGTCGCGCGCAGCGAGTTCCGCCTCGGGTACCGCGCCCCCGACCGCAGGCCCGGAGAGCCGTACCGGCCGGAGCCGCGCTCGTGCAGCCCGGCCACCCGGATCGACGCGGCCGCGCTCACGTTCGACCACGCGCGCGGCGCGGAGGTCGCCTTCCGCGCGCGCTCGTCGATCGCCGGCTCGACGGTGGGCTCGGGCATCGGCCCGATAGGCGAGCGCGAGCGCATGACCGACAGCCCGGTCGCACTCGGCGACGAGGCCGCCCTGATCGAGGCGCCCACCGACCGCATGGGCACGATCAACCGCACCATCATCTGGCGCGACGGCCCGCTGATCGGGATCGTCAAGGTCGAGGGGCGCGACGGCGAGCGCGACCTGGCGCTGCTCGAGCGCCTGGCCAAGCGGCAGGCCGAGTACCTCGCGGCGGCCCGCTAGCGGCGGACCGCGCGGATGGCGGCGGGGGCCGCTACTCCATCCCCAGCGGGCCGCGGGCCTCGCCGGAGAGGAACTGCCTGACGAACTGGTTGTCCGAGTTGAACAGCTCGGAGGCCGGGCCGGACTCGACGATGCGGCCCTTCCACAGGATCGCGATGTACTCCGCCACCCGGCGCGCGCTCATGATGTCGTGGGTGATCACGACGTAGGCGCCGCCGTTCTCCTCGTGGATCTCCTTGATCAGCTCGCAGAGGAGCGCCGTGCGGACCGGGTCGAGGCCCGAGTCGGGCTCGTCGAAGAGCACGATCTGCGGGTCGAGCACCAGCGCGCGGGCGAACCCGGCGCGCTTGCGCATCCCGCCCGAGAGCTCGTTCGGCATCTTCTCGCCGGCGCCCGCGAGGCCCACCTCGCGCAGGCGGCGCGTGACGATCTCGGTGATCTCCTCCTCGCCCTTGTCCGTGTGCTGGCGGAGCGGGAAGGCCACGTTGTCGAACAGGTTCATCGACCCGAACAGCGCCCCGTCCTGGAACAGCACGCCGAACTTCTTGCGCATCTCGAACAGGTCGTCGTCGCGCATGTTCGGGACCGAGTCGCCGTGCACCAGCACGTCGCCCTCGTCCGGGTAGAGCAGGCCGACCATGTGCTTGATGCAGACCGACTTGCCTGTGCCCGACGGCCCAAGGATCATCGAGATCTGGCCCTCGGGGATGCCGAGGTTGAGGCCGTTCAGCACGGTGTTGCGGCCGAAGGTCTTCTTGACGTCGATGAACTCGACGGCGTCCGACTCGGCGGTCTCGCTACGACCGGTCCGCTCGGTGTGCCACTTGTACTCGTCGTCGTCCTCGCCGGACGGGGGCGCGGCCTCGCCCTCCAGCTCGCTGGCGCGGCGGCTCTCGGCCGCCTCCCACGCGCCCCTGCTGGACCCCTCCTCGTGCTTCACCGCGGGGCCGCCGCCGACCGGGTTCGGCTGCTCCTGCGCCTGCGTCTCCTGGCCGCCCTGCTCCTGCTGGAGCTCCCACGGGGTGGGGATGCGGTCCTCCTCGGAGGGCGGCGGGGGCGGCGCCTGCGACTCGCGCGTCTCCTGCGACGAGGGCGACTGCCACTGCACGGTCTCCTGGTCGCCCTGCTGGGTCTCGTAGCCCGACGGCGGTGTCGCCTGGTCGTCCTGTCCGCGTTCGTCGATCAAGTCGTACTCCTCCCTTGGCCGGTCAGCCGCCTATCGGCGCCCGCGGGTTCGCTCCCCAGAAGATCTGCGTGCCGAGCATGCCGACGAGGTGCACCATCACGGTGTTCAGCACCATCGACTTGGCCGTGGCCGTGCCCACCCCGACCGGGCCGCCGGAGGCGGTGTAGCCGTAGTAGGTCCCCACGATCACGATCACGGTGGCCATCGACATGCCCTTGATCAGCGAATACAAGAGGTCGGGCGGGTTCTGGAACATCCAGAAGATCAGGAAGAAGCCGCCGCTACTGACCTCGCCGATCTGCTCGACCACGGCTAAGTAGCTGGCGAAGAAGCCGGCCCCGACCGCGGCGATGTACATGAACGGCAGCACCATGAAGGCGGCCAAGAGGCGCGTCGCGCACAGGAACGTCA
>JALZEZ010000140.1 GCA_030861775.1 Actinomycetota bacterium | reverse complement strand
CCCCGCCACCTAGGGCGTGGCGGGCGACGACGCCCGCAACCGCATCCCGTTCGTCGGCCTGACCGGCGGGATCGGGGCAGGCAAGTCCGAGGCCCTCGCCGCGCTCGAGCGCGCCGGCGCGGCCACGCTCTCCAGCGACGCCGTCGTCCATGAGCTGCTCGCGACCGACGAGGTGCGCGGCGAGCTGGTGGAGCGGTTCGGCCCGGAGATCGCCCCCGGCGGCCAGGTGGACCGCGACGCCGTCGCGAAGGTGGTCTTCGGCGACCCCGACCAGCGCGCCTGGCTCGAGGGCTACCTCTGGCCCAAGGTCGGCGAGCGCATCTGGACCTGGCGCGAGGAACTGGCCGCACGCGACGACCCGCCGCGCGCCGCCGTGGTCGAGGTCCCGCTCCTGTTCGAGTCGGGCATGCACGAGGTCTTCGACCACACGATCGCCGTCACGGCCGACGACGAGCTCCGCGCCGAGCGGCTCGGGGAGCGGGGCCAGAGCGGCATCGCCTCGCGCGAGTCGCGCCAGCTCCCGCAGGACGAGAAGGCGCAGCGTGCGGACTTTGCGGTCCGGAACGACGGCACGGTCGAGGAGCTGGAGGCATCGCTGTCCAACATCCTTGAGAGCATCGAGGTGTGACCAGGACCGTCCGCCGCCGCCGTCGCGCCGCCGTGGCCGTGCTGGTCACGGGAGTGCTCCTCGGAGCGGGGCTCGCCCTCTGGTTCGGCCCCGGCGAGGACGCCTTCCGCGAGATCACCCTCCCACTGCGGCACGAGGACATCATCCGCCAGCAGGCGCGCGACAAGGACCTCGACCCGTCGCTGATCGCGGCTGTCATCTACCAGGAGTCGAAGTTCCGCGACCAGACCTCCGAGGCCGGCGCCCGCGGCCTGATGCAGATCACCCCGGCCACGGCCGAGTTCATCGCCAAGCGCTCCGGCGGCACCCACTTCAGCCAGGCCGACCTCGCCACGCCCCAGGTCAACATCGCATACGGCTCGTACTACCTGCGCTACCTGCTCGACCGCTACGACGACAACACCGAGCTGGCGCTGGCGGCCTACAACGCGGGGGAGACCAACGTCGACAAGTGGGTCCGGCAGGCCGGCGGCGAGGCCGAGTTCGACCGCGCCGACGACATCCCGTTCGCCGAGACCCGCCACTACGTCGAGAACGTGTTCGACCTGCGCGGCGACTACCGCCGCCACTACTCGGACGAGCTCGGCCTCGACTAGCGCTTGGCGCGCAACTACCGGCGGCCGATGGGTGTTGATACGGGCGATGGCCCGCCTGGCGCTCGTCTCCGCCGCGATCTGCCTGCTCGCCGCGATCGTCCCGACGGCCGCCTCCGCGCGCCCCGGCGACGTGGACGCGAGCTTCGGCACCGGCGGGCAGACGATCTTCAGTTCGCAGCCGGGCGCGCGGTCGACCGGCCTGGTCGGGCTGCCCGACGGGAAGCTGCTGCTCGCGGGTGGCGAGCTGGCGCTGGGGCACCTCTCCGGCCAGCTGGCGCGCTTCACGGCGGACGGCGCGATCGACCCCACGTTCTCCAGCGCCGCCCTCCCCTCGACGTTCGGCGCCGGGGGCGACCCGGTCGTCCTCGGTGACGGCCGGATCGTGGTGGCCGGGGCCCACACGGAGGCCGGGCAGCCGCCCGGCCCCTCGCGCTCGAGCTTCGCGGCGATGCGGCTGCTGGCCGACGGCCGCCCCGACCCGACGTTCGGCACGAACGGCCTGGCCGTGGTGTCCGGCGGGGGCGACCTGGCCCGGAGCTCGGGCGCCATCGTGCAGGCCGACGGGCGGATCGTGCTCCTCGGCATGGCCAGCCCGCCCGGCGGCTCCGGCGACTGGGGAGCGGCGGCGGCTCGGCTCACGCCGGACGGGGCGCTCGACGAGAGCTTCGACGGCGACGGCTGGGCGCGGCTCGAGGTGCCGGGCTCGAGCGGGCTCGTCTACGAGGGCCGGCAGGCGGCCGGCGGGAAGCTGCTGATCGCGGGCGAGTTCGACCGCAAGGACACCCAGCAGCCCGACTACCACTGGACGCTGATCCGCCTCGAGCCGGACGGCTCCAAGGACGCCACCTTCGACGACGACGGCGTGTCCCAGCCCTCCTTCCACGGCCAGGGCGGCACCTTCAGCGAGTTCGCCGTCGACGCCGCCGGCAGGCTCCTGCTCGCGGGCGGCGCGCTCCAGGGCGGCACGCACGGGTGGGGGATCTCACGCGCGACCCCTGACGGCGAGCCCGATCCCACGTTCGGCGACGGCGGGCGCGTCTGGATGCAGCCGCCCGGCACCGATCCCGCGAACCCGCTGATCGGCGCGGCCGACCGCGTGGCCGTGCAGGAGGACGGCCGCATCGTCGTGTCCGGCAACCGTTCCGCCGCGCTCGACGGGACGCGCTTGGTCTCCGGCTGGGCGCTCGCCCGACTGCTGCCCGACGGCCGCCTCGACCCCGACTTCGGCGACGCCGGCTGGAGCACGACGGCGATGGGCTTCGGCGACCGCCTCTGGCCGTCCGGCCTGGTGCGCACCCCGGAGGGCAAGGTCGTGATGAGCGGGGAGGCGACGGAGTGCGGCCACGGCGCGATCGCGCTCGTCCGCTTCCACGCCGAGAACGACGACGCCGGAAGCGCCGACGACGCGGGCCCGGCCATGCGCACCTGCGACCCGGTCGTGGAGGCGGAGCCCGACGGCGACCTGCCGATCGAGGTTGGGTGCCCGTTCACCGAGGACGTCTGCCGCGGCACCGGGGTCGTGGAGATCCCGAACGCGGACGTGGTCGTGGGGCGCAAGTCGTTCAAGCTGCGCGGCGCCCGCTCGGGCACGATCCGCGTCCGCGCGAGCCGGCGAGCGCGCCGCTACATCGCGCACCCGCGCGGCGTCCGCGCGCAGGTCGTCTACACGACGAAGGACGGCGAGGGCCACCGCAGGGTCACGCGCCGCAAGCTGCGCCTGAAGCGCGCCGGCTGAGCCCGCCCAACGCGGCTGATCCCGCTGCTAGCGTCACCTGAGCGGTGCCGCAGTTCGAGATCAACCCCGCCTACACGCCCGTCGCCGACCAGCCTCAGGCGCGCGACGGGCTGGCCGAGGGGCTCACCGCCGGAGACCGCTTCCAGACGCTGCTCGGCGTGACCGGCTCGGGCAAGACGGCCACGATGGCGTTCACGATCGAGAAGGTCCAGCGGCCGGCGCTCGTGATCGCCCACAACAAGACGCTCGCGGCCCAGCTCTGCAACGAGTTCCGCGAGTTCTTCCCGAAGAACGCCGTCGAGTACTTCGTCTCCTACTACGACTACTACCAGCCCGAGGCGTACGTCCCGAGCGCGGACCTCTACATCGAGAAGGACTCGTCGATCAACGAGGAGATCGACCGGCTCCGGCACGCGGCCACCAGCGCGCTGTTCGCCCGCCGCGACGTGGTGATCGTGGCCAGCGTCTCGTGCATCTACGGCCTGGGCTCGCCGGAGAAGTACGACGCCCAGATGCTGCTGCTGAAGAAGGGCGAGATGGTCGACCGCGACGAGATCCTGCGCAAGCTCGTCGACATCCAGTACAGCCGCAACGACCAGGCGCTGAGCCGCGGCTCGTTCCGGGTCAAGGGCGAGACGCTCGAGGTCTTCCCGGCCTACGCCGAGACGGCCTTCCGGGCGGTCTTCTTCGGCGACGAGATCGAGCAGATCCACCACTTCGACCCGCTGACCGGCGAGCTCTACAACGAGCTCGAGCACGTGGGGATCTGGCCGGCCACCCACTACGCCACCGACCGGCCCACGATCGAGCGGGCGGTGGGGGAGATCCGCGACGAGCTCGAGGCCCGCTGCGCCGAGCTGGAGCGCGAGGGCAAGCTGCTCGAGTCGCACCGCCTGCGCCAGCGCACGCAGTTCGACATGGAGATGATGAAGGAGCTCGGCTTCTGCAACGGCATCGAGAACTACTCGCGCATCCTCGACGGCCGCCCGCCCGGCTCGCGCCCCTACTGCCTGCTCGACTACTTCCCGAAGGACTTCGTCTGCTTCGTGGACGAGTCGCACCAGACGATCCCCCAGATCGGCGGCATGTACGAGGGCGACCGCTCGCGCAAGCAGACGCTGGTGGACTACGGCTTCCGGCTGCCGAGCGCGATGGACAACCGGCCGCAGACCTTCGACGAGTTCCTGGCCCGGACGCCGCAGATCGTCCTGGTCTCGGCCACGCCGGGCGAGTTCGAGCGCCTGCACTCGTCGCGGATCGTGGAGCAGATCGTGCGCCCGACCGGGATCGTCGACCCCGAGGTCGAGGTCCGCGAGACCAAGAACCAGATCGACGACCTGATGAACGAGGTCCGGGCCCGGGCCGAGGCCGGCGAGCGGGCCCTGGTCACGACGCTGACCAAGAAGATGGCCGAGGACCTGACCGACTACCTGATGGAGTATGGCTTCCGGGTCCGCTACCTGCACTCGGAGATCGACACGCTGGAGCGGATCCAGATCATCCGCGACCTCCGGCTGGGGGAGTTCGACGTGCTGGTGGGGGTGAACCTGCTGCGCGAGGGCCTCGACCTGCCCGAGGTCTCGCTGGTGGCGATCATCGACGCCGACAAGGAGGGCTTCCTCCGCGGCGAGACCTCGCTGATCCAGACCATCGGGCGCGCCGCCCGCAACGTGAAGGGGCGCGTGATCATGTACGCCGACAAGGAGTCGGCGGCGATGCGCAAGGCGATCGAGGAGACCAACCGCCGCCGCGCCATCCAGGTCGAGTACAACGAGCAGCACGGGATCACGCCCGAGACCGTCCAGAAGGGGATCTCGGACATCGGCGACTTCCTCTCGCTCGAGTCGAAGGTCCCGCAGCGCAGCCACAAGGCGCGGGCGCGCGCCGCCCGCGAGCAGGGGATGGCGCCCTCGGAGATCCAGAAGACGATCGTCGAGCTGGAGGAGGAGATGCTGCTGGCGGCCGACGATCTGCGCTTCGAGTACGCGGCGAAGCTGCGCGACGAGATCAAGGCCCTGCGGGCCGAGCTCGACGAGCAGCAGGCCACGGCCTGATCGCGCCGAAAACCTGCGCGCGGGTGCGGTACCCTGCCGCCGCACGCCCTCCGACAGGACGTTCTTCCCGGGAGACAACTTGGAACTGGACCGCCACTTCATCGAGCGCACCGACTTTCAGGCCGCCCGCCGCGGCTACGACCCCGACGAGGTGGACCGCCACCTCCGCGAGATCGCCGACGCCGTCAACGAGCTGAAGCGCCAGCAGAAGCCGTCGCCGGCATCGCTGGCCACCGCGGCGGCCGAGCAGGTCCGCTCGATCGTCGAGGCCGCCGAGAAGAGCGCGGCCGAGATCCAGGAGAACGCCGAGACCGAGGCGCGCCGGATCACCGAGGACGCCTCACGCCGCGCGCGCGAGACGCGCGAGCGCGCGGACGCCGACGCCGTCCAGCGCGTGCAGTCCGCCGAGGAGGCCACCCAGCGTGCGCTCGACCGCGCCGGCTCGATCGAGGGCGAGATCGATCGCCTGCTCGGCGACCTGCGCTCGGCCGCCAACGGGCTCGTGGAGCGCGTGACCGGCGCCTCCGGGACGCTCCAGGGCGAGCTCGACCAGCTCCGCGGCGAGTTCGCGAGCGTGCGCGAGGCGCGGCTCGAGGAGGAGGGCCGGGCGAGCGCGGTGGAGGACGAGGGTCCGGTGGACGCCGAGCCCGAGATCGTCGCCGAGGGCGAGGACGTCCAGGCCGAGATCATCGCCTCCGACGGGGCGAGCATCGCGGACGAGGCCGACGAGGGCGTGATCGGCACCGACGGCTCCAGCATCGTCGACGAGGCCGCCGGCCCCGACACGGCGGTCGAGGACGAGGTCGCGGCCGAGGAGCTCGAGGAGGAGGAGCCGGAGCCCGAGCCCGAGCCCGAGCCGGCCACCACCGGTGGCGGCGGGGGCGGCGGCGGTCGCTCGATCCGCGGGGCCGAGGGCGCGCGCCTGATCGCGCTGAACATGGCCCTCAACGGCACCCCGCGCGACGAGACCGCCCGCTACCTCTCCCAGAACTTCGAGCTGGACGACCAGGACGCGCTGCTGGACGAGGTCTACGCGCGCGTCGGCGGGTAGGCCGCGCCAGATCCGCTAGCCCAGCGCGAGGAAGGGAATTCGCCTGATCGGCAGGCGCAGCTTGTCTTCCTCGGGCATCGAGTCGTAGTGCTCGACCCAGAGGTCGAGTAGCCGGTTCGGCCCGATCAGGGTGATCCGCCGCGCTTCAGTGCGCGTCTCTAGCTCGGCATCGCTCGTGAAACCGCCGAGCGTCACGAACGCGCCGACGTCGTTGTCCTTCAGTACCGACATGAAGGCTCGGAGGGTGTGGGCGTCGGTCTTGCCCTGCTCGCGTTTCACCTGGACCTTGATCCGGGGCCCCTGCGTCCCGAGTGGATCCGTGTTGGCGATGATGTCCACGCCGCGGTCCTTCCCCGGCGGGGCGACGTGATCGACGTAGTAGCCCATCCCTCGAAGCAAGCCGGCGACCAGGTGCTGGAAGTCGTAAGGGTCCATCTCCGCGAGGAACTCACGGATCTCCGCTGACGCCGTCTCCTCTGCCTTCTCGATGGTCAGCGACGCCGTCTGCTCCTCTTCTTCCTCCTCCTCGACGGGCGGAGGAGCAGCCGGCTGGTCCTTCTTCCACGCGCGGTAGAGCAGCTCGGCCTCCAGCATGAACTGCTCGGGGTCCTTGAAGGTGGCGTGGGCAGACAGGCCCGTCGGCGTCGCGGACCAGATCCCCTTCTCCTTGACCATCCAGCCCGCCTTGACAGCGTTGATCGTCTGGAACCGGATCGTCTTCTCGAAGCGTCGCACCTCCGTGCCGGGGTAGTTGCCCTTCTCGAAGTCGGTCAGCTCCAAGCGCTGCTCGACCGCAGCGAGAGCATCCCTGGCCTGGATCCCGTCGGGATGCTGAGCGAGCACGTCAAATACCGCGTAAAGGAGCTCTCCCCGACGCTTCCTGTCCAGTTCAGCCATTGCTCGACATCCCTTGATCGGCAACCTACAGACTTCTTCCTCCGTTAACCTCCCGGCCGTGGGTCGGGGGGAGAAGTACCCGCTGGAGGGGAAGGTCGTGCTCGTGACCGGCGCCGCGCGCGGGATAGGCGCGGAGTCCGCGCGGCGGCTCGCCGCGCGCGGGGCGCGGCTGGCGCTGGTGGGGCTGGAGCCCGACGGGCTGGCGCGGGTGGCCGCGGAGTGCGGCGAGGGGGCGGCCTGGTTCGAGGCCGACATCGCCGATGTCGAGTCGCTCCAGGCGGCGATCGACGGGACCGTCGAGCGGCTCGGCGGGATCGACGTGTGCGTGGCCAACGCCGGGATCGGCGCCGGCGGGATGGTGCGGCTGATGGAGCCGCGCTCGCTCGCCCGGGTGATCGAGATCAACCTGATCGGCACGGTCAACACGCTGCGGCTGTGCCTCCCGCACGTGATCGAGCGGCGTGGCTACATGCTGCCGGTCTCCTCGCGGGCGGCGATCGCGGCGGGGCCGGGCACGGCCGCCTACGCGGCCACCAAGGCGGGCGTCGAGACGTTCGCGAGCTCGCTGCGGATGGAGGTCGCCCACCTCGGGGTGGACGTGGGGGTGGCCTACTTCTCGTGGGTGGACACCGACCTCGCGCGCGGCTCCGAGGAGCACGTGGAGTTCCGCAAGCTGCGCGAGAGCCTCAAGGGGCCGATGGGGCGGACCTACCCGGTCTCAGAGGCGGCGGACGCGATCGTGCGCGGCATCGAGGAGCGGGCGCGCTGGGCGATGTCGCCCGGCTGGATCCGCTGGATGCTCTACGCGCGCGGGCTCATGCCCCGCCTGATCGAGCGCCAGCTCCTGCCGCTGATGCCCGAGGTGGACGCCATCGCCG
>JALZEZ010000399.1 GCA_030861775.1 Actinomycetota bacterium | reverse complement strand
CGGCACGCAGCTCGCGCTCGAGCCGGCCGAGCGCCGTCCCGTCGAGGAGCGGAGCGAGCCGCGGCTCGAGCCAGTCCACGAGCAGCGGGCCGTCGTGCGGCAGCAGCTCGTCCACGATCCGGTCCCACACCCAGTCGGCCAGCCAGCGGGCGTCGTGGCGCAGCTCGGGGTCGTGCTCGAAGGCCAGCCGCACCGCGCCGTCCGTGCCGTCGTCCCGTTCCGAGGCGAAGCCCAGGAAGGCCGTCTGGAGCTCGAGGACGGCGAGCACGCGCGGCTCGGCGAGCCGCCCGCCGACCGCCCGTGCGCGCTCGCGCAGCACGGCGGTGACCTCCCACGCGCGGCCCACGTTCGTCTCGCGCGAGGCGGTCACGCTCGTGTTGGCGCCGTGCACGCGCTGCACCGCGAGCACTCGCGGGATGAACCCGACCTCGCAGTGCGCGGCGATCCTGACCAGGAGCTCCCAGTCCGCGTACACCACCTCCTCGTGCTCGGGGCCGGCCCGCTCGACGCACTCGCGGCGGAACAGGGCGGTCATGAACGGGACCTTGTTGCCCTGAACCAGGCGCTCCACGGCGCGCCCGCCCGCGGTCACGTCGCCGCCGAACCGGCGTGCTCCCGGTAGCGGGCGGCCCGCGCCGTCGATCCGGTGCGCGTAGCCGTACACGAAGCCGGTCTCGGGGCGGGCTTCGAGGTACTCGACCCCGCGCTCCAGCGCATCGGGGTGGAGAGCGTCGTCGGACCCGAGGGCGAGCAGGAACCGGCCGCTCGCGTGCGATCGGTGCAGGTTCCCCGTCGCCGCGGTCCCCCTGTGGGCCTGGCCGGGATGCGTCAGGACGGTCACGCGGCCGGGATGGGCCGCGGCGTAGCGCTGGGCGATCTCCAGGCTGCCATCCGTGGAGCCGTCGTCGGCGATCACCAGCTCGACGTCGGTCAGGGTCTGCCCGAGGACGCTCTCGATCGCGTGCGGCAGGTACGCAGCGTGGTTGTAGGACGGGATCCCGACGGTCACCAGCGGGGTCACGTCCGCATCCCCTCGAGGTCGAGCTCGTAGGTCTCGTAGATCACGCCGCCGCCGCCGAACTCGGCCTTGAAGCGGTGGAGCCCGGACTGGAGCTCGGCGCCGCGGTCGCGCATGCTCGTGCCGAGGTCGAAGAAGCGGGCGCCCGCCTCGGCCGCGACGTCGATGCAGCGCTCCACCACCGCGTCGAGCGCCGACACGCGCATCCCCGCCTCGCTCGCGGCCATGTACTGGACGTGCACCACCCGCGGGCTGAGGAAGAGGACCGCGCCCGCGACCAGCTCGCCGCCGAGCTGCCCGGTCACGAGCCGGATCGCGTCCGGGAAGCGCTCGCGCAGCGTCTCGATCTCCGCCAGGGAGTGCACCGGGCGCGTCCGGTGGCGGCGCTCGAGCGTCTCCTCGAGCAGCGGCCAGTAGTCCGCCGGGGCCGTCCCGGAGACGACCTCCACACCGGCCCGGCGCGCCTTGCCGAGCGATCGGGTCCGCCGCTGCGACGGCTCCCCGCGCGCGGCCAGGTCGATGGCGCACGAGAGCCCCGTCGCCACCCGCCGCGCGCCGAGGTCGCAGAGGGCCCAGACGTCGTCGGCGCTCGGGGAGCGGTGGTAGATGTGGGGAACGGGCCTGTAGCGGATGCTGGTGTGGCCGCGCTCGGCGTAGTGGCTCGCCGCGGCGGCGAGCGCCTCCCGGACCGCCTCCGCGTGCAGCCCCTCGTGGACGAGCCCGCCGAACGTGGCGCCCGGGTGGCTGACCACCCGGTCGGGTGAGCCCGGGTCGCCCGCCGCCGGCAGGAGCGCGCGCGCCTCGCCGCGCTCGTCGCCGATCAGCAGGGACTCGTCCCGGAGCCGGTCGCCGTGGTAGGAGAGGAACCGGCGGGTGTGCAGGAACGTGGCCATCGGCGCCCGCTCGACGAGGTCGTCCCAGCGTTCCGCGTCCGCGGGGGTGAACGGTCGCGCGATCATCTACGCGAGGAACTTGTCGAGCGCGCTCTCGTCCCGCAACGTGCTTCGCGGCGGGGTCCAGAAGGAGCCCGGCTCGACGTCCCTCGTGATGGTCACGCCCGGACCGATCCAGCTGTCGCGGCCGATCGTGATGTCGTTCACGAGCGTGCTGTTGACGCCGATGAACGTGTTCTCGCCCACCTCGACCCCGCCCGAGACGACGACGTGCGAGGAGATGAAGCAGTTGTCCCCGATGCGCGAGTGGTGGCCGATGTGGTTGCCGCTCCACAGCACGACGTTGTCGCCGACGCGGACGAACGGCTGGACGGTGTTGTCCTCGAACACGAAGCAGTGCTCGCCCAGCTCGGCGTTGGGCCACACGAACGCCCGGCTCGAGACGTAGCTGGCCAGCGCGTAGCCGCGATCGCGCGCCTCGGCCGCCAGGCGGGCGCGCACGCGGTTGAAGCTGAGGTACGTGATCGCCACGTGGACGCTGTGCTCGGCCGGGTCGAAGGCCTCCTCGAGCGACTCGAACGGCACCATCGGCAGGCCGCGGAAGCTCTCGTCCCGGATGTAGTCGCGCTCGACCGAGAACCCGACCACCTCGTAGCCGGAGTCGTGCGTGAAGTACTCGTGCGCGATCTCGGCGAACACCCGGTCGCCGACGATCACGAGCCTCGGCCGCTCGGTCACGGGCGCGTGACCAGGAGGTCCTCGCGCCGGTTCGCGAGCGGCAGGTCGGGCCGGAGCGGGACCACGTACGCGTCGAAGCCGGAGTCGCGGGCGCGGGCCGCGAGGCCGAGCACGACGGCGTCGTCGATCTGCCCCGGTTCCGGGTTGGTCAGGTGGGCCGGCGGTGGCTGGTCGGTGTCCATGAGCTGTCTGTGGAACTCCAACCCGGCGGGGCTGCGAAGGAAGCGGGCACGCTTCGAGACGTTGGGGATGTCGCCGACCAGCAGCGCGCCGCCGGGGGCGAGCAGCTCGAGCGCGCGGTCGAGGAACGCGTGCACGTCGCCCTCGGCGAACACGTAGTGGACCACGCTGTAGGCCAGGATGGCGTCGAAGGGCCCCGCGGGCCTCGTCTCGGGGAAGGCGCCGGGGAGCTTCTCCACGTTCGGCGCGTCGGGTAGCTGGGCGAGCATCTCGGGCGAGTCCACCAGCACGGCCCGATGCCCGCGCCGGGCGCACAGCTCGATCAGCATCCGGGGGAGCCGGCTGCATCCCGGCCCGATGTCGAGGAATCGGTTGCGCTCGCCGCCGAGGGCGGGAAGCTTGGCCGCGATGTCCTCGACGATCGCCTCCTCCGCGCCCTCCCGGTAGGAGTCGGGGAACCCGATCTTCTCGTACTGGCTGAGCGAGTCGTCGGTGGCGAGCGCGCGGAAGTCGTCGAACGTGGGCACGGCGGGCAATTTATCCCGGCGCCCGCGGTCGCAGAGCGCGCTCCGCCAGCGACCTGGTGTCGCGCAGCGCGGGCCGGCTCAGCGCGGCGAGCCCCGCGAGGAGGATCGCCTGCGCCAGCGCGACCCCGGCCAGCCCGCCCAGCAGGTCCGGGGAGACCTCGCGGG
>JALZEZ010000139.1 GCA_030861775.1 Actinomycetota bacterium | reverse complement strand
GGCGGCGCACGACGTCGAGCGCCGCGGGGTCGATCTCCGCGCGCGTGGGGGCTGTCTCGGTCGTCGGCATCGTCGCGATCCTCGTGGAGTGGAGGAGCGCGGGGCAAGCGTCTCGCCCCCGTCGGGGCCGCTTTACCGACGACTGGGCGAAATCTCCCCCACCCGGGGGTTCAGCTCCAGTCCACGACGCCCAGCAGGTTCGAGTAGTCGTCGGTCCAGACGTCGGCCGACGGGTCGTCGCGGCAGGTCTTCCAGCGGGGGTCGCCCGCCAGCGGGCCGAGGTGGGCCGGGGCGCGCGCCATCAGCCCCCACACCGACGCCGAGTAGCCGCGCTCGCGCTGGGCGGCCGTCGGCTGGTGGCGCTCGATCCGGCAGGCCAGCCCGAGCTCGCGCGCGAGGTTGCCGACCGCCGGCTCCAGGTCCACGTAGCGGTTCGACAGATGCAGCAGCAGCGCACCGCGCGGCGCCAGCCGGGTCAGGTACAGCTCGATCGCCTCGCGCGTGACGAGGTGCACGGGGATCGCGTCGGAGTTGAACGCGTCGAGGGCGATCAGGGAGAACGGCGCGCCGCGGTGGCGGGCGAGCGACCGGCGGCCGTCGCCGAGCACGACCGGCGGCCCGCCGCAGTCGCGCAGGTAGGTGAACCAGCGCGGCTCGCGCGCGATGCGCGCCACGGCCGGGTCGATCTCGAAGAACGTGTAGCGCGTGCCAGGGCGCGTGTTGCAGGCCAGGGCCCCGGCGCCGAGGCCAACCGCCGCGACGTGCCGGGTGGCGTCCTCCGGCAGCCGGGCGATCGCCTGGCCGGCCGGGCCCACGCGGCTGTAGTAGCTGAGCGGCTCGGTCGTGCCGGTGCGCTGCGCGCCGTGCAGGGTCGTGCCGTCGTAGATCTCGTGGAGCGCCCCGTCCTCGCTCTCGACCACGCGGTAGATCCCGAAGAAGCTGCGGTCGCGCTCCAGCACGTCCTCGCCGGGCACGGCGCCCACCTGCGCGGCGAGCAGGATCGCACCCAGCGCGAGCCCGAATCGCAGCGGCCGCCGCGAGGTGTTGAGCACGAGCCCGAGCGAGACGCCGACGAGCGCGCCGCGCACCTCGAGCGGGACGGAGCCGTCGTCGTCGCGGGCGGCGAGCATCGCCACGGCGATCGCGGTGCCCAGCAGCACCGGCACCACCGCGTCCATCCACCGGGTCGGCCTCGGGGTGCGGAGGAAGAACTCGAGCAGGTCCGGCCGCTTCTTCGGCGGGGCCGGTCGCAACAGGCACGCGGCGACGAGCGCCAGCGGGTACTCGACCAGCCCGGGGAAGACGAGCGGCGACACGACCGCGTTGAACGCCCCGCCCACGGCGCCGCCGACCGCGATCCAGAGGTAGTACTCGGTGAGGTGCTCCGCCGGGGGACGGTCGGCGGCGAGGCGGGCGTGGCACAGCAGTCCGGCGGCGACGAGCCCCGCGAGGTGCAGCGCGACCAGCGCGAAGAGCGGCCGTTGCGCGCCGATCGCGAGCGTGTAGGCGACCAGGATCGCGATGCCGGGCAGCAGGCGGCGGGACCAGGTCGTGAGCCGGCCGGCGTCGATCCCGGGGGCGAACGCGACGACGAGCGTGAGCAGGTACAGCGCGAGCGGGACCACCCAGAGGAGCGGGACCGGGCTGAGATCGCGGGTGAGGTAGGTGGTGGTGCCGAGCATCAGGCTCGACGGGACCGCCGCGAGGGCGATCCATGTCGCGCGTCGCTTCCACGTCGGCGCCGCGGGGGCCGGCGCCCGTGCAGAGCCCCTCGGGGGTACGGTCGCAGGCTCCCTCAGAGAGCCCCCCTCGGGGCTCCGCACGGTCGCCGGCACGGAGCCGCCCGGTTCTTCGCCCGCGGGCTCGGAGCGCCACAGCGCAAGAGCGCTGGCGGCGACCAGGAGGGCGGCCGCCCCGTACCCCGCGGCCCACAGCTCCCCCTGTCCGTCGAGGGTGAGCAGCCGCTCCACGAACAGCGGGTACGCCAGCAGGCCGAGCAGGCTCCCGCCGTTGCTAGCCGCGTAGAGGAAGTACGGGTCGCGGGCCGCGCGGTGGCGGGTGCCCGCCAGCCAGCGCTGGAGCATCGGGCCGTTCGCGGCGAGCACGAGGAACGGAGGACCGGCGGTGATCGCCAGCACCCCCAGCAGCCAGGGGATCGGGTTCCCCTCGCCGGGGGGCTGGTCGTCGGGCACGCCGATCGGGAGCACCAGCGCGGCGAGCGCCAGCAGGCCGATCTGCATCAGCGCCTGGCGACGCGGGGGCAGGCGGCTCGTCAGGTGCGCGTAGGCGTAGCCGGCGAGCAGCACGGCCTGGAAGAACAGGACGGTCGTGGTCCAGACCTCGGGGGTGGACCCGAGCGAGGGCAGCACGAACTTGCCGACCATCGGCTCGAGCAGGAACAGGAGCGCCGCGCTCGCGAGCAGCGCGATCGAGTACAGCAGCGTCATTGGTCGGCTACTGTCGCACCCGATGGCGTGGGACGACGACGAGGACTGGGTCGGCGAGCCGCCCGAGGGCCGGCACTCACGCGACCGCGCCAAGCCCGAGTTCTGGCGCGAGAACTGGCCGGTCAGCATCACCGGCGTCGGGATCGTGATCGCCCTGGTCGTCCTGGCGATCGTGCTCCTCACGTGAAGGACCTCTACACGCCGGACAACCTGCTCGACCGGCTCAGCGACCCGGAGACCCTCCAGGTCCACTACCACCACCTCCAGGACCGCGAGCGCGAGCTGATCGCGCGGCGCCTGCCGCTCGCGAGCGGCGACGTCCTCTCCGTCGGCTGCGGGCCGAACCCGGGCCGTCACCTCTTCCCGGCCCCGGCCTTCCGCCTGACCGGGGCGGACGTCGATCCCGAGTACGTCGAGCAGGCCCGAGCGCAGGCCGACGAGGCGGTCGTCGGCCGGGCGGGCGAACTGCCGTTCGAGCCGGGCTCGTTCGACGTGGTCCTCTACCGCCTCGTCCTCCACCACGTGGCGTACCAGGGACCGCTCGGCCCGGTCTTCGAGGAGGCCGCGCGGCTGCTGCGCCCCGGCGGCGCGGCGATCGCGATCGAGCCGGGCCTCTGGCACCCGGTGGGCGCGCTGCTCGCGCTGGCCAACCGCAGCGGCGCGCTGGCCACGCGGATCCACGGCTCGCCCGACGACATCCCGCTCTCCCCGCGCGCGCTCGCGCGCGAGGCGCGGAGCGCCGGCCTCGACCCCGAGCTGCACGCCCTCACCTACACCTGGCGCCGCATGCCCCCGGCGCTCCAGCGCGCGCTCCAGCCGCTCGACCGCCACGGCTCGCGCCCGCGCGCGGCGCTCTTCGGCCACCACCTCCTGCTGATCGCCCGGAAGCCCTAGGTGCTCGGCGACGACCTCATCGAGCTGCTCGGCGAGCGCATCCCCGCCGACCACGACCGCCAGGTCCTGGCGGAGGACGTGCTCATCGCGCGGTACCCGCCGCTCGTGCGGGAGGGACGCGGGGAACGGGTCCTCGACCTCGGCTGCGGCGCGGGCGACTCGGTCGAGCAGTTCCGCACGCTCAACCCGGACGTCCGCTGGCTCGGCGTGGACCTCGAGCGCTCGCCGGAGGTCGACCTGCGCACGCGCACCGACGCCGAGTTCCGCACCTTCGACGGCCGCTCGATCCCCGCGGACGACGCGAGCGTGGACGTCGTCTACTGCAAGCAGGTGCTCGAGCACGTCGAGGACCCCGCGCCGCTGCTGGCGGAGACAGCCCGCGTGCTGCGCCCCGGCGGCCTCCTGCTCGGCTCCACCTCGCAGCTCGAGCCGTACCACTCGCTGAGCGTCGGCAACATCACCCCCTACGGCCTGCACCGCCTGCTCGAACGAGCGGGCCTCAGCCTGGACGAGGTGCGCCCCGGCATGGACGGCCTCACGCTGGTCCTGCACCGCGCGCTCGGCATGCCGCGCGTCACCCGCCGCTACTGGTCGCGCGAGTCGCCGCTCAATCGCACCATAGGAGTCGCCGCCCGCGCCCGCCGCCTCAGCACCCGCCAGTCGAACGCGATCAAGCTGCTCCTCTGCGGCCAGTTCGCCTTCGTGGCCGGTCGCTGAGCCAAAAGCGCCGCTATCCTCGCCCTCGATCGAGCACGAAGGCGTGCGGACGTGCGCCCCGGCGGGGCCGGACGTTCAGCCGAGGGTGGCGCCCCGTGCCGGTCCGCGACCACCGATACATTTCCGCCGCTCCGTTGTTGGAGCCCGTGCGGATCCGAACGAATGGCCAACGGACTCGTCAACGAGCTCAGAGAGGTCCAGCCGCCCAGTGGCAGCGCGGTTGACTTGCCCCACCGCGATGTTCGAGCTCCGGAGCGCCTGCTCCGCGGCCGTCTGATCCGCTGGGAGACGTTCCGCCGCCTGCTGCGCGTGGTCACCCTGTCGGTCGGCGACGCGGCTGGCGTCTACCTCGCCATCTGGACCGCGCTCGAGCTGAAGGCCGCCATCCGCACCGGCGGCGACTGGGACCTCGGCTTCTACTTCGACCAGACCCAGGAGTACGCGCCGCTGGCCTGCCTCGTCACGGTCCTGCTGTTCGCCCGCTCGGACCTCTACGCCGACCGCACCCGCCGTCCCGGCTTCGCCCGCATCGTGGCCGCGCTGTTCCAGGTGACGGTCGTGATCCTGGCCTACACGGTCGTCCAGGGCAAGGAGTTCTCCTCCTACTACATCTTCTACGGCAGCCTGCTGTTCGCGCTCTTCTACGTATCGGCCTTCCGCTGGGCGTTCGACCGCGTCTCCGGGGCCATGCTGCGCGCCGCGGGCTACCGCCGCCGCGCGGTGCTCGTCGGCACCGGCTCGCAGATCGAGGCGGTCGCGCACGCGCTCGGCGGCGGGCAGCACCCGCAGCTCGACCCGGTCGGCTTCGTGTCGCTCACGCCGCGCCCGGAGAACGGCCTCCAGAACCTCGGCCCGCTCGAGGACCTCGAGCAGCACTTCCATCGCATCGACGAGGTCCTGATCGCCGACCCGGCCTTCCCCCAGGAGCAGGCCGTGGAACTGGTCGACCGCTGTCACCGGCACGGGATCAAGGTCTGCGTGGCCCCCTCGACGATGGAGATCCTGATGGACCGGGTCGAGTTCGTGCCCGGCCAGACGCTTCCGCTGTTCGAGCTCAAGCCGCCGGTCTTCGAGGGCATCGACTTCTTCGTCAAGCGGACCTTCGACATGGTCGTGGCCTCGCTGCTGATCCTCTTCGCCGCGCCGGTGATGCTGCTCTCGATGCTCGCCATCAAGGTCACCTCGCGCGGCCCCGCGATCTACCGCTCGATGCGGCCGGGCATCGGCGGCAAGGCGTTCGCCTGCTTCAAGTTCCGCACGATGTACACGGACGCCGACGAGCGCCAGGCCGAGCTCGAGAAGGCCAACGAGAAGGGCGGCGCGCTGTTCAAGATCAAGAACGACCCGCGCGTGACGCCGGTGGGCCGCTTCCTGCGCCGCTGGTCGATCGACGAGCTGCCGCAGCTCTTCAACGTGATCCGCGGGGAGATGTCGCTCGTCGGCCCGCGCCCGCTGCCGCAGCGCGACTACGACCGGCTCGAGGACTGGCACCGCAAGCGCAACCTGGTGCTGCCCGGCATCACCGGCCTGTGGCAGGTCTCCGGCCGCTCCGAGCTGGACTTCGACGAGCTGGTGCGGCTCGACTTCCTCTACCTCGAGCGCTGGTCGGTCTTCCTCGACCTGACCATCCTGCTGAAGACGATCCCCGCCGTGATCCGCGCGCGGGGCGCCTGGTAGGCATCGCCAGCCGCTACGACGACGAGCTGTGGGAGCTCGTCCCCGACGACCGCGGCCCGCCGCCCGTGCACCTGGCCGAGTTCGTGCGCGGCCTGGGCCGCAGCGAGCGCGCGCTCGACCTCGGCGGCGGGGACGGGCGCCTGGGCGCGCTGCTCGAGACCGGCGAGCTGATCGTGGCCGACGTCTCGCGGGTGGCGCTCGAGCGCGCGGGCCGGCGCCTGCCGGGTGCGCGCCTGGTCGAGCTCGACCCCGACGCCCCGCTGCCCCTCGGCGACGGCGAGGTCGACCTCGTCCTGTGCGCGGACACGCTCGAGCACGTCCGCGACGTGCAGCTCCTGCTGTCCGAGGCCCGGCGCGTGCTCCGCCCCGGCGGCCGGCTGGCGCTCACCACCCCGGCGCACGGGCGCCTGACCGCCCTCGGCCTCCTGGTGCGCGGCTTCGAGAGCGGGTTCGACCCCCTCTCGCCGCACCTGCGCTTCCTCACCGCGCGCTCGCTGCGGGGGCTCCTGTCCGAGCTGGGCTTCGAGGTCGAGTCGCTGCGCCGCCGCGGCGACCTACTCGCGCGAGCCCGCCGCTAGCGCCGCCCGCACGCCGCCGAGCAGGTCATCGGGGCCGAACGGCTTCTCGATCAGGAGCGACGCGGCCTCGGGCAGGTGCAGCGGTTGGTCGCCGGCGTAGCCGGACATGAACAGCACCGGGCAGCCGTCGCCGATCCGCTCGACCAGCTCGGGCCCCGACATGCCCGGCATCACCACGTCGGTGACGAGCACGTCCACGTCGTTCTGCTCGTACAGCCGCAGGGCCTCCTCGCCGCCGGCCGCGTCCAGGCAGGTGAACCCGGCGGTGGTGAGGATCCGCTTCGACAGCTCGCGCACCGGCTGCTCGTCCTCGACCAGCAGGACCGTGGCGGTGTCGGGCCCGGCGGCCGCCGGCGGTGGCGGCTCGGGCGCGGCCTCGTCCGGCGCGGCGACGGCGGGCAGCCGCACCTCCACGGTGGTCCCGACCCCGGGGGCGGAGTCGATCCGCACCTCGCCGCCGGCGGCCGTGACGGTCCCGTAGACGGTGGCCAGCCCTAGCCCGGTGCCCGCCTCGCGCGGCTTGGTGGTGAAGAACGGCTCGAACGCGCGCGCCACCACCTCCCGCTCCATGCCCACGCCGTCGTCGCGCACGGCGATCACCACCCACTCGTCCTCGCGGCGCGTCTCGATCGCGATCGTGCCGCCGTCGGGCAGCGCGTCGCGGGCGTTCACGATGAGGTTGAGCAGGACGTGCTCGAGCTGCGAGGGATCGACCTCGACGAAGCAGCGCGCCTCGCACGGGGTCGTGGTGAGCGCGACGTTCCCAGGCAGCGTGCGCGCGAGCAGCCGCTCGGTGTCCTGGGCCAGGGCGTTGGCGTCGATCGTCCGCGGCGAGGCCGGGTCGAGTCGGCTGAAGATCAGGAGCTGGCGGGTCAGCTCGGACGCCCGCTCGGCGGCGCGCCGGATCTGGTCCACGTCGTCGCGCAGCGTGCTGTCGTCGGGCAGCCGCTCGCGGACGAAGTGCGCGTAGTTGAGGATGACCGCGAGGATGTTGTTGAAGTCGTGGGCGATGCCGCCGGCGAGCTGGCCGACGGTCTCGAGCCGCTGCGTCTGCCGTAGCCGCTCCTCGAGCTGGCGCCGGCTGCGCTCGGCGGTGTGTCGCTGGGTGGCGTCGACGATCACCGCGGTGGCGCCGGCGTAGCCGCCGTCGTCGGCGAACAGCGGGCGGGTCGAGACCTCCGCCAGGAAGTCGCTGTCGTCCTTGCGCCGGAGCCGCACCTCGTAGCGCTCGGTCACGCCCGCCCGGCGCCGCGCCAGCGCCGCGGCCACGGTGTCGCGGGCGGACTCGACCACGAAGTCGGCCGGCGGGCGTCCGAGCATCTCCTCCGGCTCGTAGCCGAGCATCGCGGCCATCGCGCCGTTGACGAACGTGGTGCGGTCGTCGGCGTCGATCATCCAGACGCCGTCGGGCATGGTCTCGACTATCGCCCGGTGGTGGTCCTCGCTCACGGCCCGCTCGGCTTCCCGGGCGTGGGGCCCGGGGTGGGCTGGGGCGCCGGCTGACCGCCGGGGGTCGGCGGCGCGGGCTGACCC
>JALZEZ010000138.1 GCA_030861775.1 Actinomycetota bacterium | reverse complement strand
CGGGGCCCTCGTGGTCCCGCCGGTTCACTTTGGGGGCGCTATCGTCCGGAAAGTGCCTACCGAGGACCAGATCCGCGCTGCCCTGCGCAGCGTCATCGACCCCGAGCTGCGCCACAACATCGTGGACCTCGGCATGGTCCGCGCGATCCGCCAGCCCGTCCACGGCCGGGTCGAGGTCGTCGTCTCTCTCACCACGCCGGGCTGCCCCATCCGCTCGCACTTCCAGAAGGCCGTCGTCGACGCCGTCGGCGCGCTCGATGGCGTGGCCCAGGTGGAGGTCGGCTTCGACGTCCTGACCCAGGACGAGAAGCAGGGCCTCCAGCAGCGGCTCGGCCGCCAGGGGGGCCTCCCCAGCGGCGCCCTCGCGCGCGTGAAGAACGTGATCTGCGTCGGATCGGGCAAGGGCGGCGTGGGCAAGTCCACGATCACCGCCAACCTGGCCGCCGCGCTCGTGGCCGAGGGTCACCCCGCCGCGGCGATGGACGCGGACGTGTGGGGCTACTCGATCCCGCGCATGCTCGGGGTGCACGGCCGGCCGAGCGTGAACGAGCGGCGCAAGATCCTGCCGCTCCCAGGCGCCGGCGGCGTGCAGGCCATCTCGATCGAGTTCTTCCTCGAGCGCCAGGACCGCGCGATCGTCTGGCGCGGCCCGATGCTCCACAAGGCGATCCGGCAGTTCCTCGAGGACGTCGAGTGGGGCGAGCTCGACTACCTCCTGATCGACCTGCCGCCCGGCACCGGCGACGTGTCGATGACGCTCGCCGAGCTGCTCCCCCAGGCCCTCTTCGTGATCGTGACCACCCCGCAGCCGGCCGCGCAGAGCGTGGCCAGGCGCGCCGCCGAGCTGGCCGGGAAGTTCGACCTCGAGGTGGCCGGGGTGATCGAGAACATGTCGGCCTTCACCGGCCCGAACGGGGAGCGCGTGACGATCTTCGGCGAGGGCGGCGGCCAGGAGCTGGCCGACGAGCTGGACGTGCCGCTGCTCGGCAAGGTGCCGCTGGCGGAGGAGCTCAGGGCCGGGGCCGACGAGGGCCGCCCGCTCGTGCTCACCGACCCCGACGCCCCCGCCTCCCAGGCCATCTTCCACGCCGCCCGCGGCCTGATAGCCGCGACCCCTCAAGATTCACCGCTCCTGCAGCGGCCCAGCGGGGACCTCGCCCCGGCGCCCGTGCCGGTCACGGGAACCCCGCTCCCGATGGCGCCCTGAGCCTGGCATCCCCCCACTCGGGGGGTCAACAAATGCTCTAGTACGACCTCTGGACACGTCGAGGACGCGCGCGTCCCGCCGATGGACAGAACGATGCCCCGCGCAATGCGTCTGCATCGCGACGATGGCTTCTCCCTGATTGAAGTAGTCGTCTCGATGGCGGTAACCCTCGTAGGAGTGCTCGGAACGCTCGCCCTGATCGACAGGGCAAGCGCTCAGACGTCCGATGCCAAGTCGCGTCAGACCGCCAACGCCCTCATGCGCGACATCATCGAGACCGCCCAGGGCGTGCAGTACTCGCTCCTCACGGAGGCCACGGTCGAGACGACGCTCCAGTCGGGCGGCTTCCCGGACGCCGACGCCAGCAGCGAGGTCTGGGAGATCGAGCGCAACGGGATCACCTTCACGCTCGCCGTCACGGCCTGCATCGTGGACGACCCGAGCGACGGCTCCGCCGCGCACGCCTCCGGCGCCGGCTTCTGCTCGGACAGCCCGAGCGGCACGGGCGACGACAACGGCGACGACTACCGGCGCGTGACGCTCGTCGCCACGCCGCCGCCGGATCTCGGGAACCCGATGACCCAGACCACGATCGTCGGCTCCAACCGCATCACCAACCCCGGCGGCACCGGCCCGGGCGGCGGCACCGCCACCTCGAACGAGGTGAAGGAGGTGAAGATCACCAGCCCGACGCTGTACTCGGGCCAGGTCGCCCCGTGCGCCAACCACACGAGCTGCACGTTCCCGTCGGTCACGACCTCGACGGTGTCGCCCAAGTCGGTGACCATCCGGGCGACCACCGCATACACCGCCCAGCGGGTGGTGTTCACGGTCGACGGGCAGGCGATGCACACCGGGACCGGCCCCGCCACCACCTTCGACTGGACCTGGAACCTGCCCGACGGGCAGCCGGACGGCAACTACGTGATCGCGGCCCAGATCTACAACGCCGACGGCACCGACGCGATCAGCAGCCCGGTCCCGCTGGTGGTGACGATCAACCGCTACATCCCGGACCACAACGCGTTCGCCCCCACCGCCGCCGGCCGCAACCCGCTGTGGAGCAACCTGCCCGAGATCGAGACCTACCCGACCTCGACCACGACCGCGCGGGTGGACCGCGACATCACCGGCTTCCTCGCCACCCGCCTGATCAACGGCGTGTCCAACGGCACCGCCTGCCAGACCTACTCGCCCGCCGTCCGCGGCTGCCAGGACACCAGCAACCCCGCCTGCTGCAGCAACGCGCTGACCTATCAGATCACCCCCACCGGGGCGAACCCCGACGGGTCGCAGCAGGTCGGCGGCGCGACGGCCGCGTCGCCGAACGTGAACGTGACCAACACGCGACCGACGGCGCCGGACTTCGTCACCGTCACGCGCAGTGGCACGCGTGTGACGATCAGCTGGACCAACCCGGTCGGGTCGGGCGACCCCGATGCCGGCGACTGCATCGACTTCTACCGCATCTACCGGCGCGACCTGAACGGCACCACCTGGGAGTACGCCGACCGCATCGAGCGGACGACGTTCGGCAACGCGGCGCAGCCGTGCGGCGCCACGGGCGAGTTCAGCAACAGCATCACGCTGGTCGAGGACACGTCGACCACGAAGCGCTACCGCGTGACCTCGGTCGACACGCACCTCGCCGAGTCGCCCAAGGAGAACGTGTCGGGATGACCGGCCGGGGGACCCACGCCCGGCTCGGCGACGAGTCGGGCTTCTCACTGACGGAGGTCCTCGCGGCCGCCGCGATCCTGATGTTCGTCATCGGGGCGGCGCTCGCGCCGTTCGAGCTGCTCCACAAGACCGAGCGTGCGACCGCCAACCAGAACGACTCCCAGGACAACGCCCGCAACGCCGTGTCGGTCATCACGCGCGCCCTGCGGAACACGTCCGGGCAGAACCGCCTGGTCAACCTGGCCAGCCCCTACGACCTCGTCATCGAGACCGTCGACCCCACCACCAAGCCCTCCGGCAGCCAGAACTCGCGAAACCTGATGCGCGTCCGCTACTGCCTCGACACGAGCAGCGACGCGACCGTGGGGCTCACCCGGGGCCGGATCTGGGAGCAGAGCCTGAAGTGGACGCAGTCCACGCCGCCGTCGACCATGCCGGGCGCGAGCTGCCCCGACTCGACCTGGGGCACGCGCCGCGTGCTGGCCGACTACGTCACGAACAAGGCCACCTCCTCGCACCGCCCAACCTGGCAGCCGCTGTTCACCTACTTCCCGGACGCCAGCCCGCTGGACACGATCACCTCGATCCGCGTCTCGATCTACTCGGACCGGCGCTGGGACGAGGCGCCGCGCGAGACCGAGCTGACCAGCGGCATCATGCTCCGCAACCAGAACGGGTCGCCCACGGCGAGCTTCAACGCCACCCCCGGGACCGCGGGCACGAAGCAGATCACGCTGAACGCCGGCACGTCGACCGACCCCGAGGGGCTGCCGCTGACCTACCGCTGGTGCGACACGACCACCGTCACGACCTGCGACGACACGACGAAGGTCGGGACCGGCGTGCTCTACACCTACACCGCGCCGGCCGCCGGCAGCCGCAGCATCACACTCCAGGTCTTCGACGTCGGCGGCCTCCAGGCGATCGCCGGCCCGATCACCGTGACGGCACCATGAGGGCGCGCCTCCGCCAGGAGTCCGGCGTGGCCATGGTCGTGGCCGTGATGATCACGGGGCTGATGCTGGGCGCCGGCGTGGCCCTGCTCTCGCTCACCGACTACCAGACCTCGCAGACCGGCAAGGAGCGCGTCCGCGAGAGCGCGCTCACGCTGGCGGAGGGCGCGCTGAACGCCCAGGCCAACCTGCTCTCGGCGGCCTGGCCGGAGACCTCCGACCAGGCCTTCGCGCCGTGCACGCAGACGTCGAGCAGCGTCGAGTGCCCGAACGTGGACACGCTGCTGCGCGGGTTCGGCAACGACGACTTCGACGACAGCACCGCGGTCTCGTGGCACCTCAGCGTGCGCGACAACCAGCTGGGCGCCTTCTACGAGGACAGCGCCACCGCCTCGCAGCCCGCCTGGGACGCGAACGGCCCGGAGGGCTCGGGCCCCGACGGGATCATGTGGCTGCGCGCCCAGGCCACCGTGAAGGGCGAGCGGCGCACGATCGTCTCACTCGTCCGGGCCACGCCGATCGGGATGACCTTCCCGCGCGGCGTCATCACCGCGGGCCACTTCCACACCACCAACAACGGCAACAAGGTGCTGGTGGAGACCACGGGCGGGCCCGGCGTGCTGGGCCGCTGCACCACCGGGCCCGCCGGGCCCATGCGCGGCGACGCCTGCCTCGACTACGAGGTCACCAAGGGCCAGGTGTGGCCGAACTACGTGGACACGAACCCGAACCTGCCGCCGGCCCTGGAGGAGGACGACATCAGCTCGCTGCGCAACCGGGCCAAGGCCGCCGGGAGCTGGTACGCGAGCTGCCCCGGCACGTTGCCCACCGGCCGGCTCGTCTTCATCGAGAGCGGCAACTGCGCCTACAGCACGAGCACGGTCTACAACTCCCGCGCGAACCCCGGGCTGGTCGTGGTCTACAACGGAACGCTCACGCTGGCCGGCGGCACGATCTTCAACGGGCTGGTCTACGCGCCCAACAAGCAGGGCTCGAGCGGGACGGTCGTCACGGTCACGGGCGAGGCCCAGGTCTACGGCGCGATCGTGGTGGACGGGGCCGGCGGGCTCTACGTGGGCGGCAGCAAGCTCAGCGTGATCTACGACCCGAACGTCTTCAACCTCGTGACCACGACCCAGACCATCAACGTGATCGCGAACTCCTGGCGCGAGCTGAACCAGCGCTCGTAGGCCGCCCGCCCGCGGCGGCTACGACTTGGACTTGTAGTAGTCCGCGTTGATCTGGATGTAGTTCTGCCACTCGTCGGGGAGCTGGTCCTCGGCGAAGCAGGCGTCGACCGGGCAGGCCTCGACGCAGGCATCGCAGTCGATGCACTCGTCGGGGTCGATGTAGAGCATCTTCACCTCGTCGTAGTCCGGCTCGTCCGGCGTCGGGTGGATGCAATCGACGGGGCAGACCTCGACGCAGGAGTTGTCCTTCGTGTCGATGCAGGGCTCTGCGATGACGTATGCCATGTGGGCGAGTCGGCTCCTTCGCTCTTCGGTCGGTGGGCGCCGGGGCCCGGCGTGAGGGCGCATCTTATTACGCTCCGGTCGTGATCCTCCTGACCGGAGCCACCGGCAACCTGGGCTCGGCCCTGCTGGCCCGCCTGGTGGCCGACCGGGAGCGCGTGCGCTGCCTCGTCCGCGATCCCCGGCGGCTCGGCCCCGACCGGGTCCGGGTGCAGATCGCGCTGGGCGACCTGGCCGACCCGGCCTCGTTCCGCAACGCTCTCCGGGGGGTCAAGACCGTCGTTCACCTGGCCGCGGCCATCCGCGACCAGCCGCGCGCCTCGATCGAGGAGCTGAACGCCGTGGCCACCCTGCGGCTGCTGCGGGCGGCCGAGCGCAGCGGGGTGGAGCGGTTCGTGTTCTTCTCCGCCCTGGGGGCCTCCCTGCACGAGCGGGCGCGCTTCTTCCGGGCGAAGGCGCTGGCGGAGCAGGCCGTGGTCGAGTCGCCGCTGCCGAGCGTCGTCTTCGCCCCGTCGATCGTCTACTCGCCGCGCGACCCCTGGATCCGGCTGCTCGAGCGGATGTCGCTCCTGCCGGTGATGCCGATCTCGGGGTCGGGGCAGGCGCGCTACCAGCCGATCTGGGCCGACGACGCGGCCGCCTGCGTGATGGGCGCCCTGCGGGGGGATGGCGGCGGCGAGCGCTTCGAGCTGGCCGGGCCCGACACGCTCTCCTACGACGACATGGCCCGGGTGATGCTGCGCGCGCTGCGGCGCCGGCGCCGGCTCGTGCACGTGCCCCTGCCGGTCGTTCGCGGCGGCCTGCGCGCGCTCGAGGCCGTGACCGGGCCGCAGGCGTTCGCGGTGTGGGAGGAGGCCGAGCTGATGGAGATCCCGATGACCACGCCGCGCGGGACCGCCGACGCCGAGCGGCTCGGCGTCAGCCCGCGCCGGATGCGTGCGGTTCTGGGAGGCGGGTAGACGTGGCCTCGCCCACGTAGGCGACCATCCGGTTGGTCAGGGCTCCGACCAGCCGCAGCTCCTCGGCGCTCGGGGGCGGGGTGTCGGAGAGGCGCTCGCGGATCGGCGGGATCAGGTCGGGCGCGGCCTGCTCGGCGATGCCGGTGGCCACCCGGGCGGCCTCGCGGACCAGCTCGGGCTCGACGCTCCAGATGGTCTCGAAGCGGCGCTCGTGGTCGGGGACGTCGTCCTGCCCGGGGCGCTCCCAGGCGGCGAGGAAGGCCGAGTAGTCGGGGGCGTCGCAGACCAGGCCCCACTCGCGCAGGAGCGCGTCCTCCTCGCCGACGGGGAGCTCGTGCGGGCGGCCCGGCGGATCGCGGCGCTCCTCGAAGGCGGCGAAGACGATCGCCTCGAACGCCGTGCGGGAGAGCTCGCGCCAGCGGGACTCGGCGTGGCGGTAGAAGCGCGGGCGCTGGAAGCTGCCGAACAGGACCGGCCGCTCGGCGCGGGCGCAGCACTCGTCCTCGATCGCGTGGCTGAGGGCGATCAGCGTGCGCTTGGGCAGCAGGTGCGGGACGAGGTCGGGCCGGCGGCGGCGCACGCCGGCGTAGATCGAGGGCTCGATCTCGGTCAGCGCCGCCTTGGCGCGCTCGATCGCCGCCGGGATCGAGACCCCGGCGGCCTTGTCGCGCTCCACCCGCCGCACGAGCTCCACGTCCTCCTCGCTGTAGCGGCGGTGGCCGCTCTCGAGCCGCTGCGGCTCGGGGAAGCCGTAGCGCTGCTCCCACATCCGCAGGGTGGCCGCGTTCACGCCCGTGCGGGCGACCACCTCGCGCATGGTGAGGTCGCTCGGCACGCGTCCTAGGCGGCGGCCGACAGGTTCTCGCGCGTCCTGCGCAGGCCCAGGCGCACGCGGCTCTTGGCGGTGCCGAGCGGGATCGCCGCGGCGTCGGCGATCTCGTTGGCGGTCAGGCCGCGGCCGTAGGCCAGGAGGAGCGCGTCGCGCTGCTCGGCGGGGAGGGCGCCGATGGCGCCGGCGAGGACGCGCGAGCGCTCGCGGCGGATGGCCAGCTCGTCGGCGCTCTCGGCCACCGACTCGCCGTTCAGGCGGGCCTCCTCCTTGGTGCGCTCGAGGGCGGCGTCGCGGGCGCTGCGCGAGCGCCAGCGATCCAGCGCGCGGCTGCGCGCGAGCATGGTCACGTAGGAGCTCAACGGCCCCCGCCTGGCGTCGTAGGAGGACGGCCTGCGCCAGAGCTGCATGAACACATCCTGCACGACGTCCTCGGCCGCGGCCTCGTCGCGCAGCACGTGGTTGGCGGCGGCGACGGCCCGCGGCGCGAGCTGGCGGTAGGCGTCATCGAACTGGGCCGGATCCTTCAGGTTGGGCGACATGTTCTTCCTCTGTGTAGCGGTTTTCCTAAACAACCTGTTGAACAACATATCGCTCTGTCTAGGAAAACCTAAACAAAGACCTCAACATGGCGCCAATCCGCACCACGGCGAAAAAGGGGCGAAAAAGGGGTCTGACCCCTTTTTTGCAGTCCTGTAACGCTGCGTTCGCCCTTCGACGACGAGGGCCCGGCGCGTGCCGGGCCCTCG
>JALZEZ010000398.1 GCA_030861775.1 Actinomycetota bacterium | reverse complement strand
GGTCCGGGCCTGCCTCAGCTCCGACCGCGTGCGCGAGCTGGCCGTGCTCGCGCTGCGCGTCGAGGAGCGCTTCGGCGGGGTGCCGCAGGACGTCGAGTGGAGCTACGGGGACGGGCGCTTCCACGTGCTCCAGTCGCGCCCGATCACCACCTAGCGACGGGTCACCGCCCCCCTCTCATCCCCCCGATCGGGGGTACTCGCTGCGCGCTCGACGATGCATGGATTGGGCGTCGAAATCCGGGTAAGAGGGGGAGAGATCGGACGCCCCTCCTTCGGGGGCTTCTTCGACATAAGGGGGACGAACGGTCCCATGCTGGACGGGCTGCGGGAGGTCGCGGAGCTCCGCGACGTGCTGAAGGAGCACGAGCCGGACGAGCGGCGGGCGCTGATCGAGTTCTTCATCAGCGACTGGCACCGCACGCTCGAGGACGTGGACGACCGGCCCGAGCCCGACCAGCCCCTGTACCTCCAGTCGCTCCAGGCCGCGGACCTCGGCGTGCTGCTCGAAGCCTGCCTCGGAGTGGCCGCGCCGCTCGAGGACCTGGTGGGCGAGCAGACGCTGACCGAGATGGCCGAGCGACTGGCCGAGAGCGCGCCGGCGAACGGCGACGCCGCGCCGGAGGACGTGCCGCTGGCCGAGCCGCAGCCCGACGAGCGCCACGAGCCGTTCGAGCTCACCGACATCCAGCAGGCCTACCTCGTCGGCCGGACCCGCATGTTCGAGCTCGGCGGGGTCTCCACCCACCTCTACTTCGAGTTCGAGCGGGACGACCTGGACGTGGACCGCCTCGCGCGCGCGCTCAGCCGCGTGATCGAGCGCCACGACATGCTGCGGGCCGAGATCCTCGAGGACGGCCGGCAGCGGGTCCTCGAACACGTCGAGCCGTACGAGATCGCCCGCGCGGACCTGAGCTCGCTCGCGCCGGAGGAGGCGGAGGCGCGGCTCGAGGCCGTGCGCGAGGAGCTGTCGCACCAGGTGCTGCCCGCGGGCCGCTGGCCGATGTTCGAGGTCAGGGCCAGCCGGCTCGGCGGGGGGCGCACCCGCGTGCACGTGAGCATCGACCTCCTGATCGCCGACGGCCACAGCATCCTGCTCGTCCTGCGCGACTGGGGGCGCTTCTACGAGAACCCCGAGGCCGAGCTGCCGCCGCCCGCGATCACGTTCCGCGACTACCTCGCGGCCCGCAAGCGGCTGACCGCCACCGAGGCCTACGAGGAGGCCCGCGGCTACTGGCGCGAGCGGCTGTCGACGCTGCCGCCGGCGCCCGACCTCCCGCTGGCGCGGCAGCCCGCGGCCGAGACGCCCCGCTTCGTGCGCCGGGAGGACAGGCTCGACGCGGAGACCTGGGGGCGCCTGTGCGAGCGCGCGCAGCGGATCGGGGTCACCCCGTCCGCGCTGCTCTGCACGGTCTACTCCTCGGTGCTCGCCGCGTGGGCGGCCGAGCCGCGGTTCACGCTGAACCTCACGCTGCGCGACGCGCTCCCGCTGCACCCGGAGGTCGACGAGGTGGTCGGCGACTTCACGTCGTCGATCCTGCTCGAGGTCGAGGACCGGCCGGGGGAGAGCTTCGAGGCGAACGCGCAGCGGCTGCACACGCAGCTCACCTCGGACCTCGACCACCGCCTGTTCTCCGGCGTGAAGGTGCAGCGCGAGCTGGCCCGCGCGAGCGGCGGCACGGCGCCGCGCATGCCGGTGGTGTTCACGAGCCTGATCGGGACGGCCGTGCCCGAGGAGGCGATCGGCGTGCGCGAGCTGGTCTGCGCCCTGACCCAGACCCCGCAGGTCCACCTCGACCACCAGGCGATCGAGCTCGACGGCGAGCTGCTGGTCGTGTGGGACGCCGTGGACGACCTCTTCCCCGACGGCATGCTCGACGCGATGTTCGCGGCCTACGGCCGCCTGCTCCGCGACCTGGCCGAGGACGCGGACGAGGTTCCGCGGGCGGCCCTCCTACCGGCCGCCCAGATCGCCGAGCGCGACGCCGCGAACGCCACCGAGCAGCCCTACGAGGAGCAGCTCCTGCACGCCGGGATCGACCGCCAGGTCGCCGAGCGCCCGGACGAGCCGGCCGTGATCGCGGACGGCCGCACGCTGACCTACCGCGAGCTCGACGAGCGTGCGAATCGCGTGGCCCGGCGCCTGCGCGAGCTCGGCGTGCGGCCCGACGAGCTCGTCGGGGTCGTCATGGACAAGGGCTGGGAGCAGGTCGTGGCCGTGCTCGGCATCGTCCGCTCGGGCGCCGCCTACCTGCCGATCTCGGCCTCGCTTCCCGACAAGCGCGTCCTCCACCTGCTGGAGAACGGCGAGGTGAGCGTGGCGCTCACCCAGTCGGCGGCCGCCGCGGCGGTGCCCTGGCCGGACGGGGTGCGGGCGCTGGCGGTGGACGACGACACCGCCTGGGAGGGGGTCGACGCGGGCCCGGTCGAGGATGGGGCGCAGCCGAGTGACCTGGCCTACGTGATCTTCACCTCGGGCTCGACCGGCCTGCCGAAGGGCGTCATGATCGAGCACAGGGCCGCGGCCAACACCGTCGTCGACTGCAACACCCGCTTCCGGCTGACGCCCGAGGACCGGGTGCTGGCGCTGTCGTCGCTCAGCTTCGACCTGTCGGTCTTCGACGTCTTCGGCGCGCTGCGCGCCGGCGCCGCGATCGTCATGCCCGAGGCCGGCGCGATGCGCGATCCCGCTCGCTGGGCCGAGCTGGTGCGCGAGCACCGGGTCACGATCTGGAACTCGGTCCCGGCGCTGCTTGACATGGCCGTGGAGTTCGCGGACGGGCGGCCGGCGGCGCTCGGTCCCTCGCTGCGGCTGGCCATGATGAGCGGGGACTGGATCCCGGTGGACCTCCCGGAGCGGCTGCGGCGGCTCGTTCCTGACGTCGAGATCGTGGGGATGGGCGGCGCGACCGAGGCCTCGATCTGGTCGATCCTGCACTCGATCGAGTCCGTCGACCCGGGCTGGTCCAGCATCCCCTACGGCCGCCCGATGGCGAACCAGACCTTCCACGTGCTCGACGACGAGCTCGAGCCGCGACCGGTGTGGGCGCCGGGCGAGCTCTTCATCGGCGGGATCGGCCTGGCCCGCGGCTACTGGCGCGACCCCGCGCAGACCGCGGAGCGCTTCATCGAGCACCCCCGCACGGGCGAGCGCCTGTACCGGACCGGCGACCTGGGCCGCTACCTCCCGGGCGGCGACATCGAGTTCCTCGGGCGCCGCGACTCGCAGGTCAAGATCCGCGGCTACCGGGTCGAGCTGGGCGAGATCGAGGCCGCCCTGAACGAGCACGAGGGCATCCGCTCGGCGGTGGTCGTCGCCGCCGGCGAGCGGCAGGGGCCGAAGCGCCTCGTCGCCTACCACGTGCCGGAGGGGGAGGAGCTCGCGGCCTGCGACCTGCGCAGCTTCCTCGGGGCCCGCCTGCCCGAGTACATGGTCCCGCAGCTCTTCATGGCGCTGGACAGGCTCCCGCTGACCTCGAACGGGTAGGTCGACCGCAAGGCGCTGCCCGAGCCCACGCCGGACGCCGCGGCC
>JALZEZ010000021.1 GCA_030861775.1 Actinomycetota bacterium | reverse complement strand
GGCCGAGGCGGTCAGCCTGGGCGCGTACGGCACGCTGCACAAGATCGGCGCGGGCCTGTACGGCGACGACACGCTGCGCCGGGCGCTGGCCGAGGGCGACCACGTCGGCTCGCAGGCGCTCGACGGCGAGCCGCTCCGCCGCCGCAACCGCCAGCTCATCCTGGCCAACGCCCTCGGCGCCCGGCTGTCGGAGATGACCGTTGTGGACGAGATCGTCGACGCCGCGGTGGAGGAGCTGCACCGCGCGTTCGGCTACTTCACCTGCGCCGTGCTCCGCCGCTCGACCGACGGCGAGTCGATCGAGCTCCTGGCCGGCCGTGGCGCGGCCTACACCGGGATCGACGCCGACGCCTGGAACCAGCCGCTGAGCGCCGGCGTGATCGGCCGCTGCCTGCGCGAGCGCCGCAGCGTGGTGGTCAACGACGTCAGCCGCGACTCCGACTACTTCAGCGTGGCCGCCACCGAGGCCGTGCGCTCGGAGCTGGTGGCGCCGATCTGGGTCGGCCCCGAGCTGTGGGGCGCGCTCGACGTGCAGGAGGTGGCCGAGAACGCGTTCGACGAGGCCGACGCCCGCCTGATCGAGACCGTGACCGACCAGCTCGGCGCTGCGCTGCGCTCGGCGATCCTCTACGAGCAGCTCGAGCGGGCCTACCTGGGCACCGCCGAGGCGCTGGCCACCGCCCTCGAGGCGAAGGACGCGCACACCGCCAGCCACGCCCGCTCGATCGTGAGCAACGCCGAGGCGGTCGCGCGCATGCTCGGCCTGGGCGGGCGCGACCTGCGCGACGTCCGCTACGGCGCCGCCTTCCACGACATCGGCAAGATCGCCGTGCCCGAGGCGATCCTCAACAAGCCCGGCCCGCTCACCGACCAGGAGCGCGCGCAGGTCGAGCGGCACGTGCTCGTCGGCGAGCAGATCCTCGCCCCGGTGGACTTCCTGAGCCGGGTGCGCACGATCGTCCGTCACGGCCACGAGCGCTGGGACGGCACCGGCTACCCCGACCGGCTCGCCGGCGAGGAGATCCCGATCGGCTCGCGCATCGTGCTGGCCTGCGACGCCTACGACGCGATGACCAGCGACCGTCCCTACCGCGAGGCGATGCCGCGCAGGACCGCCCGGGCGGAGCTCCAGATGCACGCCGGCGGGCAGTTCGACCCGCAGGTGGTCGAGCTGCTGCTCGAGGTGCTGGACCGGCGCGAGTCGCCGACGCTCGAGTCGGCCAGGTAGAGTCCCGCCCTCGTGGACCTCACGCTGTCCCCCCAGGAACAGGCCTTCCGCGACGAGCTGCGCGCCTGGATCGAGGAGAACCATCCCGGCGAGGAGCCGCCCGGCGACGAGGCCGGGTTCGAGTTCCGCCGCCAGTGGCAGCGCAAGCTGGCCGAGAACCGCTGGGCCGGCCTGTCCTGGCCCGAGGAGTACGGCGGCCGCGGCGCCACGCTGGTCGAGCAGGCGATCTTCAACGAGGAGATGGCCCGCGCCAAGGCCCCCTCGCAGGCCAACGTGCTGGGCCTCGCGATGGGCGGCCCGGTCGTGATCGCGCACGGCACCGACGAGCAGAAGAAGCGCTACCTCAAGCCGATCCTCACCGCCGAGGAGATCTGGTGCCAGGGCTTCTCCGAGCCCGAGTCCGGCTCCGACCTGGCCTCGCTCAAGACCAAGGCCGTGAAGTCGAACGGCGAGTGGCTCGTCACCGGCCAGAAGGTCTGGACCACCTTCGCCCACGAGGCCAAGTGGTGCATGCTCGTGGCCCGCACCGACCAGGACGCGCCCAAGCACAAGGGGCTCACCTACTTCCTGATGGACATGGAGCAGGAGGGCGTGCAGGTCCGCCCGCTGCGCCAGATCACCGGCGAGGCCGAGTTCAACGAGATCTTCATGGAGGAGGCGCGGATCCCCGACGAGAACATCGTCGGCGGCGAGGGCAACGGCTGGACGGTGGCGATCACCACGCTCATGCACGAGCGCGTGGGGATCGGCCTCGGCTCCGCGGTGCAGCTCAAGATCGCGCTCGGCGAGCTGATGGAGGTCATCAAGGAGCGCGGCTTGGCCGAGGACCCGGTCATCCGCCAGCGCGTGGCCCAGATCTACATCGAGGCCGAGACGATCCGGCTCAACGCCTCCCGCGGCCTCACCCGCACGATGAAGACCGGCATCCCCGGCCCCGAGGGCTCGCTCACCAAGTGGCAGTGGTCGGACGCCAACCAGGCCCTGACCGAGCTGGCCATGGACGTCCGCGGCCAGGAGGCGCCGGTGATCGACGACTTCTGGACCTACCGCTTCCTGCGCGCCCGCGCGAACTCCATCGAGGGCGGGACCACCGAGATCCTCAAGAACATCGTGGCCGAGCGCGTGCTCGGGCTGCCGAAGCTCCGCTAGCGAGGGGGAGCACGTGAACTTCGACTACTCAGACGACCAGCAGGCGATCAAGTCCACCGCGCGCGAGTTCATCGCCAACCGCTTCAAGCTCGAGAAGGTGCGCGAGCTGGCGGAGAAGGGTGAGTACGACGACGGCCTCTGGAGCCAGATCGCCGAGCTGGGCTGGCCGGGCATCTTCGTCGACGAGGCCCGCGGCGGCCAGGACCTCGGCGTGATCGAGCTGGCCATCCTCCAGGAGGAGCTGGGCTACGCCTGCGCGCCCACGCCGTTCTTCTCGAACGCAGCCGCCGGGCTGCTGGTCAAGCACGCCGGGTCGAGCGAGCAGCAGGAGCGGCTGCTCCCCGGGGTGGCCTCGGGCGAGGCGCGCGGGACGGTGGGCGTTGTCAACGACGGCGCGGCGCCGCTCGTCCCCGACGCGGACACAGCCTCCTTCGTGGTGCTGGTCGAGAACGGCTCGGCCTCGGTGGTCGAGACCGCCGCGGCCCAGCCCCAGCAGGTCGAGACGATCGACTCCACCCGCCGCTACTTCCGCGTGGAGGCGACCGGCGACGGCGACCCGCTCGAGGGCGACGTGGAGGGCGCGATCCAGCGCATCGAGGTGGCCCTGGCCGCCGAGCTGGTCGGGCTCTCCCAGCGGGCCCTGGAGATGGCCGTCGAGTACGCCAAGGACCGCAAGCAGTTCGACCGCCCGATCGGCGCCTACCAGGGCGTCTCGCACCGCTGCGCGCAGATGATGCTCGAGACCGAGAGCGCCCGCGCGGCCATGCTCTACGCCGCCTGGGCGGCCGACCACGAGCCCGAGTCGCTGCCGCTCGGCGCCTCGATGGCGAAGGCCTACGCGGCCGACGCCGGCTGGCGCGTGACCGCCTCGTCGCTCCAGGTCCACGGCGGCATCGGCTTCACCTGGGAGCACGACCTCCACTGGTTCCTCAAGCGCGCCCGGGCCGACGGCGCGCTGTTCGGCTCCGCGCGCTCGCACCGCGACCGGGTGGCCGAGCTGGCCGGCCTGACGCGGTCGGCCGCGGCCGTCTAGGCCGCAACCTTCGCCCCGCCGCGCCGTTTCACACCCGATGCCCAGTCACCGCACATCCGCGTGCCTGCTGGCCATCGGGCTGCTGATGCTGCTCCCGGCGAGCGCCTCGGCCGCCCGCCAGGTGCCGCCGGGCTTCTTCGGCACGGTCGCGGACGCCCCGCTCACCGAGGAGTTCGGCCGCTTCCAGGCCGAGCTCGACCCGATGGTGAGCGTGGGGGTCGAGTCGGTGCGGATGGTCTTCGACTGGCGCGAGGCGCAGCCCTACCGCCGCCACCGCGACGTGCCGCCCGACCAGGCCGGCTTCTTCCGCGACGAGTCCGGCGTGCCCACCGACTGGCGCTCGTTCGACGCCTTCGTGGCCGAGGCCTCGCTCCGGCGCCTGCGCGTGCTGCCGGTCGTCATGTTCGCACCCCCGTGGGCCGCGAAGTACCAGAACTCGGACGCCTCGCCGCCGTCGAGCTTTCCCGCGTACGCGAAGTTCGTGGCCGCGCTGGCCAAGCGCTACGGGCGCACCGGCACGTTCTGGACCGAGCGCCCCGACCTGCCCAAGGTCCCGATCGAGTGGTTCCAGGTCTGGAACGAGCCGCACTTCCGGGAGTTCTGGTCGGACCAGCCGTGGGAGCGCCAGTACGCGAAGCTCCTGCGTACGACCTACAAAGTCGTCAAGGAGGCGGCGCCGAGCGCGAAGATCCTCGTCGCGGGCATGGCCAACAAGAGCTGGACCTACCTGGCCAAGCTCTACGCCCAGAAGACCAAGGGCTTCTTCGACGCGGCCGCCCTGCACCCGTTCACCAACGCCGTGGACGGGGTGGTGGAGATCATCGAGCGCGGCCGGAAGGTGATGGAGCGCTACCGCGACCGCAAGCGGCCGCTGATGATCACCGAGCTCTCATGGACCTCGGCCAAGGGCAAGGCCGCGTTCACCTACGGGAACGAGCGCACCGAGGAGGGGCAGGCGAAGGCGCTGCGCCAGGGCTTCCAGCGGATGGCCCGCGAGCGCCGCCGGCTGCGCATCCTGCGCGTCTACTGGTACACGTGGATGACCCGCGACGCGCACCCGAACATCCCGTTCGACTACGCGGGCGTGGTGCGGCTGGAGAAGGACGGCAGCGTGACCCGCAAGCCGGCCTTCGAGGCCTACCGGGCGACGGCTCTGGCGCTCGAGGGCCGGCGCTAGCCGCCGGCCGCGCTCAGCGCGCCCCCTCCTCCTCGAGCCGCGCCTCGGTCACCGGGTCGGGCTTGTCCTCGTCCTTCAGCTTCGGCACGATCGCCATCAGCACCACCACGGTGGCCAGGCCGTGGACCCCGATCGCGACCGGGAGGAAGATCCAGTTGTCGGTGGCGAGCGCGGCGACCAGGGCGGCGACGAGGACGGTCGCGCCCGTGAAGATCACCAGCAGTCGCGGGTTACCGGTCATGTCTTCCGGCTACCCGGGTGAGGCCGCGGCGAATCAGGACGCCAGCCGGCCGCCCACGAACTGCGTCACGCCGGTGATGCGCTGCTGGACCTCCACGTAGCCGCGGTCGCGGAGCGCCTCCACGACCTCCTCCTGCTCGAAGATCCGCATCCCGCTGCGGCGCCCGGCCAGCCCCGCCCACGGCCGCAACAGCGGCGTGCGGCCCTGCGCCGAGGTGAAGATCGCTATCCGCCCCCCGGGCGTGAGCACGGCGGTCATCCGGTCGAGCGCCCGCAGCGGGTCGGCGAACAGGTGCAGGGCGGCGAAGCAGCACACCCCGTCGAAGCTCGAGTCCACGAACGGCAGCTCGGCGGCGTCGCCGCGGACGTAGGCGGTGCGGTCGAGCAGGCCGGCCTCGTGCGTGTCGCTCACGGCGTGCGCGAGCATCGTCTCGGACAGGTCGATCCCCACCACCAGCCCGTCCGGGCCGACCGTGCGTGCGAAGTCGCGCGTGAAGTTGCCGGTCCCGCAGGCCACGTCGAGCACGCCGTCGCCGGGCGAGAGCCCCAGCAGCAGGCGCGCGATCCGGTGCTCCTCCTGCATCCCCGGCCCCATCAGCCCCTTCGCCACCCGGCCCAGGCCGGGGCGCCACCAGCGCTCGTAGATGGCGGGGACCAGGCGGGTGACCATCAGGTCCTGGGCCGTGCCGGTCGATGCGGGCGGGGAGTCGCCGACCAGGTCTAGGTAGCCCTCCTGCCGCAGCCGTCCCTCCTCGCGCGCCCACGGCGCGAGCAGCGGCAGGGCGCGGTCGAGGGCCGGCGGGAGGCGGGTGAAGGTGCGGGGCACCCTACGTGGGCGGCGCTTCCCGCACGCTCGGGAGCGGTCGCTCGCCCTCGCGCGAGGGCCCGCGCGACTCGCCGCCGAACGCGATCCCGTCGAGGCGGGCGATGTGCTGCTCGCCCTCGACGCGCGCCGGGTGGCCCTCCGGCAGGCCGGCGATCAGGTTCCGGATGCGGTTGCGGATGTGCGGCGCGAAGTGCGGGGTGGACGGGCCCATGAGCTCCCGCACGTCCTCGACCGTCGGCTCGCGGCCGGCGCGCTCGGGGCTCTCGAACTCGCTCACCGGCGGAACGCTATTACGAGTCGTCGCGCGGCGCGCGGTCCCGCTGGCGGTCGTCGCGCGGCTGGCGGTCGTCGCGCGGCGCGTCCTTGGGCGCCTGGTCGTCGGGGGCCTGGTCGTCGGGCGGCGCGCGGTCCACCGGCACGAGCTGGATCAGCTCGTCGATCCGGGCCTGCACCGCCGTGGCCACCGCGTCCTCGTTGCCGAGGATCCAGACCCGGTTGTAGAGGCCCTGGCTCGGGTCGTCGTTCTCGAACCCGGGCTGCACGTCGAGGAGGTAGTCCTCGAGCGGCTTCGGCAGGGCGTCGCCCTGGTCGGTCACCAGCAGCGGCGCGTACACGCCGTTGGTGCCGAGCGCGGCCGAGGCGGCGGCGTCGAGCGGCCGGGCCGCGTTGGCCAGCGTGTAGTTGCGGCCCGGCACCACCGCGCCCCAGCCGAACCCGCCGGCGCTGAACACGGTGAACTCGACCGAGCTCTCCACCGGGCTGGTCGCCTTCTCGCCGATGCGCGTGACATCGCCCAGCCCGCCGAGCCGCTTCTCGACGTTCGCGGAGATCACGCTCGGGGGCCCGAGCAGGTAGATGCGCGGCTTCGAATGCTGCTGGATGGCCTGCACGGTGGGCTGCGGCACGTCGTTGCGCTTGACGAACAGCACCGGCGTGCCCGAGCGCGCGGCGAACGCCGCGGCCGGCATCGCGTAGGCGGGGTCCTCGCCCGAGACGACCAGCACGTTCGGCGTGGGCTTGCCCGCGGCGGTGGTCTGGAAGCGATCGACCGCGGCGGCGATCTCGTACGGGTCGTCGCCCTTGATCGCACCGCTCTTCACGTTGTCCGGCGCCGGCGGGCGGCTGCCGACCAGGATCACCTGCGCGCCCTTCGCCAGCGCCTGGCCGCGCGGCTTGAGGCGGGTCAGCGTGTCCTGGGTCACCTCGGGCAGCTCGCTGCCGTCGCTGAGCAGGAGCGGCGCCCGCAGCGGGGCGCCCGCGAGCACCGCGCCGGCCACGCCCGCCTGCCACTGGTCCTTGTCCACGAGGGCGATCGCGGGCGGCCGCGTCTCGGGGGTGGTGGCGGGGAAGAGCGCGCTGGCCACGCCGGCCGCGTCGGCGGCCGGATCGCCGCCGGGCACGCGGATCGTGTCGCGCGTGGCGGTGGTGGGGAAGCCGAGCGCCTCGACGCCGGAGTCGTCGCCGGAGCTCACCCCGCCGCCCACGCGCTCGGCGGGGTTCCCGCCCGAGTCCTCGGACTTCAGCGAGCAGCCCGACAGCGCCGTGAGCGCGAGCAGGGCCGCGGCGGCGAGGGGGGTCAGCCGGGGCACGAAGGGGACGATACCGAGCAGCGGCGCTCCACCCCGCGCGTGACGGCGTCCGGTACGATTGACTGGTCAGTCAACCCCGATGGAGGGTCTCCCTTGGACTTTGGGTTCACCGATCAGCAGCAGGAGTGGCGCGATTACTGTCATCGCTTCGCGCGCGATGTGATCAGGCCGGTGGCCGCGAAGTACGACCGCGAGCAGAGCGTGCCGTGGGACGTCATCAAGGAGGCCCGCAAGGCCGAGCTCTCCGGGCTCGACTACCTCCAGAAGATGGCCACCGACCCCGACGGGATGCTGGCCGTCATCTACACGGAGGAGATGCACTGGGGCTGCGCGGGCATCGCCCTCGCCATCTCCGCCTCGTCGCTGGCCGCCGCCGGCGTGGCCTCCTCGGGCACGCCCGAGCAGATCGGCCGGTGGATCCCCGAGATCTACGGCACCGGCCCCGACGACCTCAAGCTCGGCGCCTACGCCGTCACCGAGGCGGGCGCGGGCTCCGACGTCAAGTCGCTGCGCACCACCGCCCGGCGCGACGGGGACGAGTGGGTCCTCAACGGCACCAAGGTCTTCATCTCCAACGGCGGCATCGCCGACGTCACGGTGGTCGTGGCCACCGTCGACCCCGAGCTCGGCCACCGCGGCCAGGCCTCGTTCATCGTCACCAAGGACACCCCGGGCCTCTCGCAGGGCAAGAAGGAGGACAAGCTCGGCATCCGCGCCTCGCAGACCGCCGAGGTCGTGCTCGAGGACTGTCGGGTCCCGATGGACCACCTGCTCGGCGGGCTCGACAAGCTCGAGAAGAAGCTCGAGCGCGCCCGCTCCGGCGAGTCGACCGGCCGCCAGTCCGGCGCACTCGCGACCTTCGAGATCACCCGCCCGCTGGTGGGCGCCTCCGCGCTCGGCATCGCCCGCGCGGCCTACGAGTGGACGATGGAGTACCTCGAGGACAAGTCCGACGCCAACGGCCCGCTGCTCGAGCAGCAGCGCTACCAGCAGGTGCTGGCGGACGTGGCCACCGAGATCGACGCGGCCCGGCTGCTCGTCTACCGCGCGGCCTGGATGGGCCGCAACGGCGTGCCGATGACCGGCGGCCAGGGCTCGATGTCCAAGCTGAAGGCCGGCGACGTGACCATGTGGGCCACGACCACCCTCATGGACCTCGTGGGCGAGTACGCGCAGTCCACCGAGTGCCCGCTCGAGAAGTGGTTCCGGGACGCCAAGATCTACCAGATCTTCGAGGGCACGGCCCAGGTGCAGCGGCTGGTCGTCTCGCGCATGCAGCGCGAGGTGTTCCAGGGGCAGCTCAAGGCCTCCCAGGAGGTCCTCGAGCAGGCCCCCGGCACGGCCTCGGGCGGCGTGATCGGCGACGCGGTCAACGCCGTCAGCGCCGCCTAGGCCGCGATCCGCTCAGGCGATGCCCAGGACCTGAGCGGTCTGGTAGGTGTCGTTGAGAAGCTGGATCCGCTTCACCTGCCCGTCCTCCATGCGGTAGACGTGCACCCACGGCTGCTTCACGGAGTCCCCGGTCTCCTTCGCCTTGCCCTCGGAGTGGCCGAGCACGACGACCGTGTCGCCGTCCTCCACGTACTCGTCGGGGGTCACCGTGAAGCTCTCCCAGAACTCCGGGATGCGCGCGAGCGTCTGCTTGATCGCGTCCTTGCCCTCGGCCGTCCCGCCACCCGGGAGCTCCTCGGAGTTCGAGCCCTCCCAGACCGCGTCGTCGGCCCAGTGCTCGAGCGCCCCGTCGAGGTCGCCCTGCCCGTAGGCCTCGTAGCCCTTCTTCAGAGTTCCGACGTTGTCCGCCATTCGCTCCTCCTTTCGTCTGCGCGAGTGCTGTACCCGGATCAGAATCGGCAAACGTGATCTCCCTGGACCCGGCCGGGCTCGTCGTGATCGGTCTGCTCGTGTGGCTGCACGCGCGCGCCGTCCGGGCGCTGGCGCGGCGCGGGCACCGGGTCCCGCGCGCGCAGATCGCCGCCTGGTACGGCGGGGTGGCGCTGATCGCGATCGGGCTGTTCGGACCGCTGGACGAGCTGGGCGAGGAGCTGCTCGTGGCCCACATGGGCCAGCACCTGCTGGTCGCGGACCTGGCCGGGCCGCTGCTCTTGATCGGCGCTCGCTCGCCGGTTCTGTTCTTCATGCCGCCGCGGCCGGTGCTCGTGGCGTTGGCGCGCCAACCGCGGCTGCGTGCGTTCTCGCGCTTCGTGCGGCGGCCGCTGGTGGCGCTGCCGGTCTACCTGTTCGTGCTCTACCTGTGGCACCTCCCGTTCGCGTTCGAGGCGGCGCTCGACAGCCCGGCCGTGCACGCCCTCCAGCACCAGTCGTTCGTGCTCATCGGCCTCCTGGTGTGGTGGCCGGTGCTCGAGCCGAACCGCTCGCGGATGCCGGGCGAGCTGTGGAAGGCCGGCTACGTGCTCGGCACGCGCGTGATGACGATGTTCGTGGGCATGGCGTTCCTGATCCAGCGCTCGCCCGCCTACGACCACTACGAGGGGGCGCACGGGCTGGGCGCGCTGGCCGACCAGCAGCTCGCCGGCGGGCTGATGATGGTCGTGGACCTCCTGATCATGCTGGTCGCGGCCGCGCTGCTGTTCTGGCGCGCCGGCGTGGAGCACGATCGTTCCGCCGCCGCCGCCCGTTAGTCTTCGCGCAGGCCCATGAGGCGGTCCCTGGCCCTAACCGCGCTCCTCCTGCTCGCAGCCGTCCCGACGGCGAGCGCGGCCGACTACGCCGACACCGCCCTCAACATCCTGCCCTCGGGGCAGTACCAGCTGCCGGGCGAGGCGGCCGACGACCAGGCGGTGATGTACAACGCGCTCACCCCGCGCTACGACAACGTGAGCGACGGGGACCTGTCGACCTTCTTCAAGTCCGAGGCGCTCGGCCCGGCGACGGTCGTGAGCGAGGAGACGATCCCGGGCCGGCCCGGCGTGGTCATCCGCCGCGACGACTTCAACGTGCCGCACGTCTTCGGCCAGACCAACGACGACGTGATCTTCGGCGCGGGCTGGGTCATGGCCGCCGACCGCAACCTCCTGCTCAACCAGGGCCGCTTCAACGGGCTGCTCGCGGCGATCGACGCGCCGAACGTGTCGGCCATCGACCTGATCCGCAACCTCTACCAGTTCGCGCCGAGCAAGAAGACGAACTCGATCGTGGCCCGGCAGACGAAGGTCCTCCAGGCCGCGGGGGAGCGCGGCGCGCAGCTGCTCCACGACATCGACGTCTACCTCGCCGGCATCAACGCCTGGTACGCGGCCAACTCGCCGGCGTCGCCGAAGTTCACCCGCAACGACGTCTACGCGTTCAACGCGATCAAGGGCCAGTTCCTCGGCGAGGGCGGCGGGGCCGAGCCGCAGGCGAGCCAGTTCCTCGACGGCCTCCAGCGCCGCTTCGGCGCGAAGCGCGGGTTCGCCATGTGGCAGGACCTGCGCAACCGCAAGGACCCGGAGCAGGTGCCCACCACCGACAGCGCCAAGAAGTACGACACCGCGACCGGCTCGCGCCGGGGCACCGTCACGCTGCGCAACGGGACGTTCAAGCGCCAGGGCGGGATCGGCTCCGCGGGGGCCCCGCGGGCCGAGGCCAGCAACATCCTGATCCTCAGCGGCCAGCGCTCGGCGAGCGGGCGCCCTCTGTTCGTCGGCGGCCCCCAGATCGGCTACTTCTTCCCCGGCCTCACGATGGAGATCGGGATGTACGGGCCCGACATCCAGGTGCGCGGCGCGACCGCCCCGCCGTTCCCGGGCTATCTCCTGATCGGGCGCGGCGAGGACTTCGCGGTCACGCTCACCTCCGCCGGCGGCGACATCGTGGACACGTACGCCGAGACGCTCTGCGGCGGGAGCCGGGCCAAGTACCTGTACCGCGGCCGCTGCCGGAACATGGAGACGGTCGACGCCGGCACGCTCACCAAGGGCGAGACGAAGACGAAGGTCCGCTTCCGGCAGACCGTCCACGGCCCCGTGATCGGCTACGCGAGGACGGCCGGCGGGCGCGAGGTGGCGATCACGCGCAAGCGCTCGAGCTACGGGAAGGACACGCTCGACCAGCTCTTCTTCCGGGACCTGACCTTCGGCCGGATCAGGTCGTTCGCCGACTTCACGGCGTCCGCGAGCCAGACGCCGCAGACGTTCAACGCCTTCTACGCGGACCACCAGAACAGCGGCGTCTACATGACCGGCCTGCTCCCGCTGCGGCCCAAGGGCGCGGACGGCAGCCTCGTCAACGACGGCCGCGGCGGCTACGAGTGGAGGGGCTTCCTCAAGGCCTCCGGCCACCCGAGCCAGTCGAACCCGCCCAGCGGGATGATCGTCAACTGGAACAACCGGATCGGCCGCAACTTCGTGAGCGGCGACGACCGCTTCGGGTCGGAGGGCCCGCTCCAGCGCAACAACATGCTGCTGAACGAGGTGGCCCGCACCGAGAAGCACACCCTGGGGTCGGTCGTGGCCGCGATGAACGCGGGCGCCGTGCAGGACGTGCGCGGCTACCTGTTCTGGCCGACGCTGAAGAAGATGCTGGCGAAGGCCGCGTCACCGAGCGACCTGGCCACGCAGATGGCCGCGCAGCTCGACGCCTGGAACGCCCGCCGCGCCCCGCGGATCGACCAGGACGGCGACGGCAACCTCGACGACGCCGGCGTGCCGATCATGGACGGGATCTGGCCGCGGCTCACCACCGCGGGGCTGTGCGACACGCTGGCCCCCGCGCTCTGCAAGCAGTTCGACGGCACCCTCCACGGCCGCTTCAGCGCGCCGCCGGGCGGCGGCCAGTACAGCGGCTGGCACCACTACATGGACAAGGACCTCCGCACGCTGCTCGGCGAGAGCGTCAAGGGGAAGTTCTCGCGGCGCTACTGCGCGGCGACCGCGGCGGCCTGCGCCAAGAAGCTGTGGGCGGCGATCGACGCGGCGGGCCAGAGCCTGGCCCAGAGCCTCGGCCCGGACCCGGCCCAGTGGCGCGAGTCGCGCTCGGAGAACCTGATCAAGTTCGGCCCGCTGCCGCTGATCGACATGGACTACACCAACCGGCCCAGCGGCATCCAGCAGGTCATCAGCTTCAACGGGCACCGCTGAGCGGTTAGTCTTCCCCGCCCACGAACTCGGAAGACAAGGAGGGCGGCATGCCAGGACTCGCGGGTCGCATGTCCACCGTGATCAAGTCCAAGATCTCGCGACTGCTCGACCGGGCCGAGGATCCCGGCGAGACGCTCGACTACGGCTACCAGAAGCAGGTCGAGCTGCTTCAGAACGTCAAGAAGGGAATCGCCGACGTCGTCACGTCGAAGAAGCGCCTTCAGATGCAGTCGAAGAAGCTCGAGGAGTCCGTCGTCAAGCTCGACACGCAGGCGCGCCAGGCGCTCTCGGCGGGCCGCGAGGACCTCGCGCGCACGGCGCTCGAGCGCAAGTCGCTCGCGCAGACCGAGCTCCAGTCGCTCGACACCCAGATCAAGGAGCTCGAGACGCAGCAGGAGCAGCTCATCGCCAACGAGAAGAAGCTGCGCACGAAGATCGAGGCCTTCCGCACCAAGAAGGAGGTCATCAAGGCGCAGTACTCCGCCTCCGAGGCGCAGGTGCGCATCTCCGAGGCCGCCAACGGCGTGGGCGAGGAGATGGCGGACCTCGGGCTCGCGATGCAGCGGGCCCAGGACAAGACCGAGGACATGCGCGCGCGTGCCTCCGCGGTCGAGGAGCTGGAGAAGGCGGGCGCGTTCGAGGACATCACCGCGCTCGGCTCGGGCGAGAGCGACATCGACCGGGAGCTGGCGCAGCTCACCTCCGGCACGCAGGTCGACGCCGAGCTGGCCAAGCTCCAGGCCGAGCTCGGCACGGGCTCCGGCGGCGGCGACGCCCCGGCGCTCGAGGAGGGCCAGTCCGCACCGCAGCAGGGAGGTCAGCAGTGATCGTCCGAATCTCCGCCGAGGGGCAGTTCAAGCTGCCCGACGACGTGCAGACGCGGCTGAACGAGCTCGACAACGAGGCCGTGACGGCCGTGGAGGGCGGCGACGAGGCGCGCTTCCACGAGCTGTTCGAGCAGATGGTCGAGCTCGTCACCAGCCAGGGCGAGCGGGTCCCCGACGACGAGCTGGTCGAGTCCGAGGTGATCATCCCGCCGCGCGACCTCACCTTCGAGGAGGCGAAGGGCGAGTTCACGGGCGAGGGTTTGATCCCGGACTAGAAGAAGGCGTTTAGACGTCGGCGGTCCCGATACCACCTAATCGGGACCGCTTCCCGCGCTCCCTGGAGAGAGGCTCCACACCGTGCGGGACCTGTTCCCAACATGCACACATTCGGCCGGGTCGGCCCCCCGCACCGGCCGTAGAGCGCCGCTCGGCGCCGGTTCACACTGCCCCTCGTGGACCGGCGCCGCGGCGCTCGACTCACTCGCCCGGACGCGACGGATGCGCTACAGCGGGATGTCCCAGAGCGGGAACCAGCGCTCGAGGTCCTGCTCGATCGGCAGCTCCGCCCCGACCTGCGCCTTCAGGCGGAACTCGTGCTCGTTGTCGCGCTGGCGGGCGCCCTTGGGCACGAACGGGTAGTAGGCGCCGCGCTTGAAGTTGTAGATGAAGTAGACGGGCTTCCCCTCCTGCTCGAACGCGAACACCGCGGCGAGCAGGCGGTCGCCGTAGCCGCTGGTCTCGAGCTGGCTGGAGACGACGTTCACGGCCACGACCAGGTCCTCGAAGTCGTCGTCGCGCAGGACCATCCAGCGGTAGCCGAACTGGTCGTCCTTCGACTCGACCGTCGTGCCGGTGTCCTCCGCCTGGCCCCGCAGCAGCTCCTCGGTCTCGCTCACGATGCCGGCGAAGTCGGCCGTGGCGAGCGGCTGGAAGACGATGCCCGCCGCGTCGCGATGCTTCATGCTCATCGACGTCTCGAACGTGACGTGGGCCGTCGTCATCGCGAACAGCCGGTCCTGCGCCGGCGCCTTGAGCTTCTTGCCGCCGCCGAAGAGTGAGTCGAGGAAGCCCACTAGCGGGCGATCGCGCCGCCCGCCTGGAGCTGCGCCTCGATGCGGTTCAGGGCCTCGATGCGCTTCTCCATCGGCGGGTGCGTGGAGAGCAGCGTCTTCAGCGAGCTCTTCACGCCGGCGGGCACGATGAAGAACGCGTTCATGTCCGCCGCCGCGCGCAGGTCCTGCTCCGGCACGCGCTGCATCGCACCCGAGATCTTCATCAGCGCCGAGGAGAGCGCGCTCGGCCGGCCGGTGACCAGCGCGGCGGAGCGGTCGGCCGTGAACTCGCGGTAGCGCGACAGCGCGAGCATCAGGAAGAACGCGATCGCGTAGACCAGCCACGACACCAGGATCACGGCCAGGAAGCCGGGCCCCGAGTCGTCATCGCCGTGGTCGCCACCGCCGAAGAAGAAGCCGAACTGCGCGATCATCGCGGCGATCGAGGCGAAGAAGCTGACGATGGTCATGATCAGCACGTCGCGGTTCTTCACGTGCGCGAGCTCGTGCGCCATCACGCCCTCGAGCTCGTGCGGCGCAAGCGTCTCCATGATCCCCGTGGTGACGCAGACCGTGGCCGACTTCGGCGAGCGGCCCATGGCGAATGCGTTGGGGACCGGGGTGTCGGCGACCGCGATCCGCGGCTTGGGCAGGTCGGCCTGGATGCAGAGCCGCTCGATCATCGCGTGGAGGCCCGGCGCCTGATCGGGGCTGACCTCCTTCGCCCCCATGGCCAGCAGCCCGAGCTTGTCCGACAGGAAGAGCTGGGCCAGCAGGAAGCCGCCGAGGACGACCACCATGACCACCAAACCCGCGCCGGCCGCGACGATCACGCCCGCGAGGGCGACGTAGAGCAGACCGAGCAGGAACATCGTGAGCAGCATCCGGATCTGGAGGCCGGTGTCTCTTCCGAAGGAGGTGCGTGTGGTGGCCATGGCCTGAAGTCTAGGGAGCCCGTTCAGCGGCGCCTAAAGGCGACCCGCTATCCGGACTTGCGTTTCCGGGTGCTTGAGCGCTGGCCAGCCGCGCGCTCCACGCCACGCCGCTGGGCCCCCCGGGACGTGGGAGCCGCGGTCAGCTCGTTCTCGACCCCCTTGACCTCGGACATCGAGCGGACGCGCTCCCCGAGCCAGTCGACGTGCGAGTCCTCGCGAACGATGCCCCTCAGCTTCACGACGCCCTCCTCGGCGGCAAGTCGGACGCTGTTCCAGAAGGCGGACCGGTCATAGCCGAGCTCGAGCGCCGCGCGCGTCAGCTCGATGTAGACCAGCTCGAGCAGTTGAGCATCGTTCAGCATGCGCTCGTGCGGCAGGGTCGACCCGAGCGCGCTCCGCAGGCGCTCTGCTTCACGCACGACCGCGTCCAACATGTCGCGGATGACGGTCGGCGTGCCCACGGAGAAGGTGGTCTTCCCGCCGTGCTCGAGCTCGTCGTGCTCGGGGATGGCGACGTCCCGGGGCTCGTCACCGGGTTCGGCCTCCTCGGCCTGGTGTATGACGGTCGCAGCGGCTTGAAAGGCGCGCGCGAGGAACATGTCGGCCGTCCTCAGGACGTGCGCGCGTGCCAGTGGGGCCGCGGGAGGCTCCCAGGACATGCTGGCCGCGAGCCGTCGATCCGCGGAGCCGTTGTCGAGCACGCGGCCATACCAGGCCTCGATGGCGAGCCCCCGCGGCTGTCCGTTGGCCGCTTCGTCGTCTGAGAGGGGGGTCGCGGTGAGGCTCACGATCACCGGTGAGCCATCACCGGGCCAGACCGCTGACCACTCGTAGCTCCCGTGGAGATCGGCGCCGGAGTGCTCGACCGTGTAGCCCTCCGGGACTCGCTGCCTGAACAGCTCGGTGAGAGCGAGGGCACACTCGGGCAGAGTCGTGGCCAGCGTCGGCATTAGATCCGTATCTCCCACGTTGAGGCTACAGCTCGCGCCGGGAACCCCCTCGGGAGGATGTATTCGATGCCGGTTCCCCAGCGCACCCACCGCGGGCCCTTGATCTCCGTGATCAGGGCCGGATCGAGCAGCAGCGCGAACCGACGTATTCGCTTGGGCGCCGGGAGCGCGAGCACCGCATTGGCCTCGACGCCGGCCAGCGGCGTCGGCGTGACGAAGTGCTCGGCGGCGCTTCCCGCGGCGAACCTCCCCACCTGGTCGACGAGCATGTAGCGGACAAGCAGTCGTCGCCCGAGCTCCCGCGCGACCAAGGCCCCGCGCCGGATCGGCAGTGCCGAGGCCGGGACGCTCCGGGCAGCGATGACTCCTCCTTGGGTCTCGATCATCTCCTGGTCGAGCGTCGTGGCGAGGGCAGCGGAACCCACGCGGCGATGCTATGCGCGTTTCGTGCGGTGTGCAACGATTGACTTCGGGCTACGGACCGAGCAGCGGGTTCTGCCACAGCCGCTGGTCCTCGCGGCCCAGGCGCCAGAAGCCGATGCCCATGCCCGCATCGCGGGCGAGCTGGAGCCGGGTGGCCTGGGTGTCCGCGTTCGTGAACCAGACCTGGTGCGGCACGCCCGCCTCGTCCACGTACGAGAAGTGCATCGCGTCGGTGACGGGGTCGCGGACCGGGGTGGAGCCGGTGCGGGCTGCGAGGGCCATCACGTCGTCGTACTCGTAGGCGTCGGCCGGCTGGTCCGTGCCGCCGTCGCCGGCCCAGTCCATCCCGTAGAGCTGGATGCCCAGCACGAACGGGCCGCGGTCGGGCAGCGTCTTCACGTACTCCACGACCTTCCTCATCCAGGTCAGGTCGTCCTGGGCGCCGGGCGCCGAGGTGGCCCAGTGGATGCCCCAGGCCATCACGAACACGGTGTCCGCGTGCCTGGCCAGCTCCCTGTAGTCGAAGAACGTCGAGCGCGGGTGATTGGGCACGTCGGCGAACTTCGGCGACACCGCCACCGACAGCAGCCGCCCGCGGTCGTGCAGGCGCTGGGCCAGCTCGGCCACGAACGCGCTGAACACGTCGCGGTCCGCCGCGTAGCCGGTCTCGAAGTCGAGGCTCACGCCGTCGTAGCCGTGGGCCTCGACCAGCTCGACCATCCGGCTCAGCCAGGTCTCCCGCAGCACTGGCTCGCGCAGGATCCGGTTGAGCACCGCGCCGCGCTGGCAGTTGAAGCGGGCCAGCACGCGCACCCCGCGCTGGCGCGCCCAGCCGGTGATGAGCGGGTCGTCGCGGCCGATCAGCGCGCCGGCCGAGGTGCAGTCGAAGTAGGTCGGGTGGACCGTGCCGATCCGGCGGTAGTTGTCGCGCAGGTCCTGGAAGCTGCGGTCGGTCGACGCCAGCAGGAAGGCGTGCGCCCGTCCCGTGCTCTGCTCGGGCCGGGCGGTGGTGGCCGACAGCGGCTCGCTCGGCGGGCTCAGGTAGCCGAGGCTGTCGACCGCCACCACCGTGAGCGAGTGCGTCGCCTCGGCCGCGAGGTTCGTCATCCGGAAGCTCGTGCCGTCCACCTGGCGCACCATCCGCCCGTCGCGGAACACCCGGTAGCCGACCACCCGGCCGCGCCCGGGGACGCTCGGCGCCCAGGAGAGCGTGAGCTCGGTGTCGCCCAGGTCGCGCACCTCGAGGCCGGCCGGCCGCGGGGGGCCGGTGTGGCCGGTCTCGACGGTCACGGCGTCGCTCGCGGGGCTGAGCTTCCCGCGCGCGTCCACGGCGGCGACGGTGAACACGTAGCTGCGGTGCGAGGCCACCTTCACGTCCACGAACGCGTCCTTCGTCTGCCCGTAGGTCGCGCCGTCGCGGAGGATCCGGTAGCCGTTCAGGCGCGCGTCTCCGCGGCTGGCCCTCTGCCACGCAAGCCGGACCGTGGCCGCACCCACGTCGGGGGTGGCACCGATCGCCTCCGGGCGGGTGGGGAGGACGTACGCGATGCGCCGCGTGAGCTTGCGGGCGCAGCGGCCCACCTTGCCGCGCTTCGAGACCGGCCGGACCGTGAACGTGTACTTCGGCCCGATCCGCACGCGCACGCGCATGGAGCGCTTCGGGGTCTGCCCCACCACGGCGCGGTTGCGGTACACGCGGTAGCGGGTCCCGCGCGGCCCCTTGGGCCACGACAGCGTGCCCCAGGTGCGGCCGGGCAGGCGCTCGAAGCGGAGGTCATGCGGTGCGGCGC